>JBBRHU010000359.1:0-3802 GCA_038222255.1 Fimbriimonadales bacterium
CTTCACGAGCTCGGGAAGCCACTTTTGAATTCCTTCGGCTGCTGGAAACCAGTAGGCTGCAGGCGTTCGGACGATAGGCTCATCCTGGGTTGGAAGGAAGACTAGCGCTGCCAGAACGATCATTCGATTACCATACCCCCGCGTATGGTAGCCTCGCCGACATGTTCCCACCGACAACTCTTCGGCTGAGCCAAGACCACGACGCTACCCGCTCAGTAGTGCTCGCGGGCCTTCGGGAATATAACTTTGAACACCTCGGCGCCTCTGCTAATCAGCCACTCAACATTGACCTGGTCGACCAAGAAGGCAACACTATTGGTGGCCTGCTCGGGAGCGTTCAATTCGAGTGGTTGTTTGTGGACATCCTTTGGATTCCGGCCGAACAGCGCGGCGGGGGATTGGGCTCTAGGATTTTGGAGCTCGCCGAGCAGGAAGCAAAGAATTTGGGAGCAACGAGGGTCAGGCTCGACACATTCACCTTTCAGGCTCCCGGCTTCTATGATAAAAGGGGCTACTCGCAGTACGGCATTATAAAGAACTTCCTGAACGGCCATGATCGAATCTTCTACATGAAAGATCTCGCCGACTAGAGTCAGCGCATCCTGGCAAGGGTGTTCAGATTTCGAGTCGTTGTTCCGGCCCTGAATCGTGATTGCGCCAGAAGTTTTGCCATCGGCGTTTCGGTCGTCGAGCCTTTAGGGACCTCCCAGTACACCGCGCCAGTTCCTTGTTGGACTCGCTCGGGCGGATTGAGTATCGACGTCGCAGCCTGAGCCAAGTCATTCACTAGCGCAGGATCACTCCCGAAGATGACGTAGCGGTGTATTCCCTCCGGGGTGTCGTTCCATGGATAGCCGTCGATTATCCTCTCGAACTCGGCGTAGGTAAGTCCAAAGACGACCGCCTCATATTTGAACCGTTCTCGAAGGGCGTCTTGAGAACGTTGAACCACTTCAGCGAGAGGTAAGTTGCTCTGAAGGCGCACATTGCCCGTCTGCAAATAAGTCCGGACCGCTGCAAAATCTGCCCCCTCCAGGCACAATTTAAGGTCGGACATCTGAATGCGAATGCCCCCGACATTGATTCCGCGAAGAAGAAGTATCAAGTCGCCCACGAGGCTATTCTGCCTGAACTCTACACCTCTGAGACCTTTGAGAGAACGGTCTCAGCCCACTTCTGGTTCGCTGACATCGGATCCAGGACCCACACTCGCACAACCAGTAGCCACTGAATTCGTCCTCGAGTCTCGTAAATTGTGGACAGCGTTGCGAGCACACCGAAGTAATCTCCGATCTCTTCGTTTTCTGGCATCAGCCTCTCGCATTTGACAAGAAACTCTCGAAGTCCGTCAAGGGTGGTGTCAATAAACTTGATCCTCGTCTCGGCGTCCACTACGCCGAGAAAGAAAAATCGAAGTCGGATTAGGTCAGCAGAGTGGGTGATGTCCTGGAGTGGAATCGGAGGAGTCAGCCATTTCTGCAGAGCTTCGACGCCCGCTGGGGTGATCCGGATCAGATTCTCGCCCTCGCCCTCGCCCTCAGCCGTCGCGAGGAGCTCGAACTGGACAAGTCGCTTCGCAACGGAATATGCGGTCCCGGCCCGAGACTTGTAGAAGGAGGACGCCGAGGTGGAGAGCTCCTTCATGACCGCATACGTCGTACATGGCCCACGGAGCCAAGCCAGCCCGAGGACAGTCATTTCGATCGTAGAGAGTTTTCGCTCGGGCACGTGAAGATTTCCTCTCTAACAATAGCATCCCCGGATGGGAACTCTTGCGGCTATCTCATAATGTATTACAATTTGTAATAGAGCAAATCATGATCTTCTCAACTGCGATTCTTTTTAGCGTGCTTTCGAGCTTTGGCTCGCCACTTCCTGCCCTCCCTCCGGTAGATGGACTCCCCCGACGTGGAGTTCTCGGCCTGTCCTTCAGTCCGCTACCCGCCGATCAAATCTCGAAATACGGCCTCAAAACCGGAGAGGGACTCGTGGCGCAAAAGCCAATTGTTGGACTCTCCGGAGAGAAGCTCGGGGTCAAGGAGGGCGATATCATCGTTTCTCTCAATGGCAAAGCGGTGGCGGCAACGACGATTGCGGCGACCATTCGAACGATCCCAGCTGGAGCGATCCTACGAGTTAAGCTGGTGAGGGAGGGGAAAGCACTTGATCTCAGCGGTCCTTTGATCGAACGACCAAGAGATCCAGGCAATGAGAACTTCTCGGTCAGTTACCACGATGTCTTGAGCAACGGGAAGCGAATGCGGACGATTATATCGACACCCAGGAAGCCTGGCAAGCATCCGGCACTGATGTTCATTCAGGGTTTCTCGCCGATTTCGTACGATTTTAATCTCGAAGGCCCAGGCGATCTATCCCGTATCGACGCCCCATTGCTTTTTGACTTTGCGAACACTGGCTTTGTTACGATGCGAGTGGAGAAGCCAGGTGTGGGGGATAGCGAAGGAGGTCCGTTTGCAGATCTAGACTACACGACAGAACTGGATATCTATCGGCAAGCTCTGAAGCAACTCAAGACAACCAGCAGTGTGGAGGTGGATAACATCTTCATTTTTGGACATAGCATGGGTGGTGCGTTTGGGCCGATGATCGCATCGGAGAACCCAGTGAAGGGTATTTCCACCTATGGCACCGCAGCACGCACTTGGTATGAATACTTCCTAGATACTCTGCGATACCAGGGCTTGCTAGCCGGCGCGAGTTTCGAAAATGCCGATGAGACCGTGAGGGTTGGATCGCGGGTGATGGGGCTGATCTTTCAGGAGAACCAGACAGCAGAACAGGTGAAAAAAGCGCACCCTGAACTCGCTGGGCTGACGGATCAACTCTTCCCAGGTGGAATGTTCAGCGGAAAGACTTCTGACTTCTGGAGGCAACTCGCTCGAACTAACTTTCCCGCTTATTGGGTGAAGAGCAACACTCACGTCTTTGCCGTCCATGGCGCGAGTGACTTCGTAAGCTACGAAGTCGACCACAAACTGATTGCTGATGCTGTGAACAAGGTTCATCCTGGCTGGGGCAGGTGGGCAACCGCGCCAAGTTCGGATCACCTCTTCAACAACTACGCAACCGAGTTTGAGAGCCAAAAGAACTGGCCGCGCGGAACGTTCAATATGGCCTTTACGAGGATGCTCAGGAACTGGATCGACGATGTGATGAAGGGGAGGGCGTAACATCATTGGTTGCTATTCCTACCACCGTCTTCTGAAACTAGCTCTAGGCTGATGGCGTATGCTCACGCAATGGCCGAGCGAAAATTTACCGAGAAGGAAGTCGGTCAGATCTTGGCGAAGGCGGCTGCGCTGCAATTGGGAACGAGCGGTGCCGTCGGCTCGACCGGCACCACTTTAGAAGAACTGCAGAAAATCGCAGAAGAAATCGGAATCGATCCGCAAGCCGTCACCCGGGCGTCGAACGAAATCGGTGGCGAGAGGGAAACTACCCTTGGCGCGAGCTCCTGCTCGGTATTGCTGGAGCAAAGCGTCGGTGGGCCACTTTCCGACGAGGGCTGGGACAGGATTGTGACCCGGGCTCGGACCTCAATCGGAAGGCCAGGTGCAACCCAGTTAACCGGTGATATTCGCGAATGGACGGGAGTCACAGAGGCTGGGTCGCTGTTAATTGGGGTCACCAACCGCCAAGGACGTTCACATCTAAAACTCCTCGGGGACAACCGAGGTGCGGTAGCTACCGCCACCGCTACAGGCGTCCTCCTCGGGATTCTGTTTTCCCTGGCCGCGCTTGTCATCAACCTTGTTACACATGCCGGTGCCGCACCGACAAT
>JBBRHU010000360.1:0-3782 GCA_038222255.1 Fimbriimonadales bacterium
CGGGTACAGCGACTCTAGCAAAGATGGCGGTTACTTCGCTGCGAACTGGGCGCTCCAATCGACGCTGGTTGATTTCGCGGACCTCAGTCGCACCACCGGCGTCGCGATCCGACTCTTTCATGGTCGTGGCGGTACGACGGGTCGAGGTGGCGGACGTGCTAACCGAGCGATCCTTTCGCAGCCAGCCGGGTCGTTCTGTGGCCAAATTCGATTCACCGAGCAGGGCGAAGTCATCTCGTTCCGCTACTCGCTCCCGCCCATCGCTCACCGCCACCTTGAGCAGATCGTCGGTGCAGTGCTGCTTGCAACCACGGGCACCGGCGCCATCGGCGCGGAACAGTCGTTTGGCGAAGAGATGCGAGAGATGGAGAGCGTTTCGCGCGCCAAGTATCGAAAGCTCGTCTATGACGATCCTGAGTTCATGGCTTTCTACACCCAGGCCACACCGATTCTACACATCTCTCTCTTGCCCATCGCAAGCCGACCTGTGAGTCGGGCTGGGCAATCGCTATCGAGCATCGAATCGCTCAGAGCTATCCCTTGGAACTTCGCTTGGGTGCAGAGCCGATTCACCGTCGTGGGTTGGTACGGCCTCGGCACTGCGCTTGAGGCCGTGGAAGCGGGTCCAGAGGGAGAGGCTAAGCTCCGTCAGATGTACGCCGAATGGCCGTTCTTCCAAACGGTTATCGACAATGCCCAGCTTGAGCTCGTTCGTTGCGACCTCCCGACCGCTCAGCTTTATGCACAACTGGTGGAGCCTCCCGATCTCGGTCAGCGGATGTTCGACGACGTCCAAGAAGAGTACAACCGCACCGTCGCCGCCATTCTTCGGCTCACTGGCCAGGGAGCGCTACTCGGCGCAAACTCGGTCGTCCGCCGAACCGTCGAATTCCGCAACCCCCTCGTGCTTCCGCTCAACAAGCTTCAGGTCTATCTTATGAGCCGCTGGGCTGGACTGTCCGAGGAAGACCGTGCGGGAGTATGGCGAGAGGCGATGCTACAGACGATCGCTGGAGTCGCCGCCGCCATGCAGTCGACGGGGTAAGGAGAAGGTGCCTAACCCACCTGTGGCCCTTCGTACCAACGGCTTTGAGAACGGATCGATGTCTTGGTCGCCATCCAAGGGGAGCGTGAAACTTATGCTAACCTCTCCGCAATGAACCTTGTTCTACTCTCCGGTCTGCTGAGCGCACCTGCCTTTATCAGCGCGCCTCAGAATGTTCATGGTGCGATCACACAGGAGGCGGCATCTTCATTCTCTCTCTCATCGCATGCTTTGAAGGAAATTGTTGAAGCCAACTATCGCCAGGACAAGGATGAAGTTTCGCTAGATTTCACCATTGGAAAGAGTTGGTTTGTTCCTAACAAAAACTACATGCCAGCCCATCACTTTGATCGAAACGAAGGTGACACAAGCATGGCATCATTCAAGCGAGGCGCTGCGTTTGTGCGCGAACAGCAAGCCCTCGCATCGTCGAAAATAACTTCAGGCGATCTTAACGGCGCTCTCAAATCGATTGGAAGAGCTTGTCATTCATTACAAGACTTGTATTCGCACTCGAACTACATCGACCTCACCAAAAGCGATCAAGCACAAACCATTGTCGCGCTCTGGTCGGGTTCGCACGCGCCACCCACAGCCCTGCTTATGACTGGCTATGCGAAGGCAACTGGCAAGCGCATTCCTGGTGACACGTACTCCCATGAAGATCACTGCAAGGATGGGATCATCAGTCTCGGCGTGAAGAAAATCCCCCAAGGTGAAAGTGCTCACATGCACGCATCCGGAAAATCAAAATACGAAGTCGCTCGCGCCTTCGCAGTGGCCTCAACGGCCGATTTGCTGAGGAAAATCAGAACCTCAGCAGGGGCAGCGTGGGTTCGAGTTCAGAAATTCTAGCGTAGTGTCGCTCCGGGCCGACAACTGCCTTTCCGCGAGATCTTGTTCTTGACGAGGTCGCCTGGGTCAGACGGGCCGCACTCGTTCGGCCCGCTTATCCAAACCTCACTTCGTCCGGAGTTAAGCGCCGTCGCTCCGGCGTCAGGTTAACGGCGGAGCGACGGCAACAGCTCAGAACTTGAACTGGTCGATATTCTCTTTGTTGAACGTGAGGATCGCGCCAAGCATGACGTTGTCCTTCTCAACCTTCTTTTCGCCTAGTCGGCCGGCCTTGAGAGTCGTCGCACCGGCTTTGAGCTCACCATCTGCGAGGGCTCGGGCGGCGTAGATCGTGAGGTATCCGAGATCCTTGGTGTTCCAGAGTATGACGGACTTGACGACGCCGTCTTTTACGTAAGTGCGCATATCGTTCGGCGTCGAGAGACCCGTCACGAAGACCTGACCCGACTTGCCGCCTTGCTTGATCGCTTCGGCAGCACCGGGGAAGGCGACTGAGCTGATCGCGAAGATGCCCTTGAGGTTCGGATTTGCCTTGATCAGGTCCTGGGTGACGGAGAACGCCAGTTTCTGGTCTTCGTTCGAGGGCTTCGTGACGAGATACTTCAAACCGGGATACTTCGGCAGCCGCTCTTGGATGTACTTGATCCACTCGTTTTGATTGGCGGCAGTGAGGGTGGCGGTGACGATGGCGACTTCCCCGGTCGCCTTTTCTCCGCCAAGGTCAAGGGCGAGGGCGTCGACCAATGCGTAGCCGATGTCTTTTGCCGTGGCCTGATTGATCATGAATTCGCGAGTGTCGGGGGCGGAGTCTGCGTCCCAGGTGACCACCTTGACGCCAGCTTCCTTTGCTCGCTTCATCGCTGGACCGAGTACGGCGGGGTCATTAGGTGAGACCGCAATGACGTCAACTCCTTGAGCTGTCCACTGGTCGATCAGCTTCACCGCTTCGGCGGCATCTCCGTTCACGGGGCCGTCGTAGATCAGTTCGACATTGAGTTCCTTTGCCGCTTCCTCAGCGCCTTCGGAGCAGCTGGTGAAGTAAGGGACGCCCTTTTTCTTTGGCAAGAGCGCGACTTTGATTTTCTTCTTCTCGGTCGCCGTGGCACCCTTCGCTGGGGCAGGCGCATCGTCTTTCTTGGCTTCTGGACTTGAGCATCCAGCAATCACAAGGGAGAGCGCAGAAACGAGGAGGAGACTGGAAATTGCTTTCATGGTAGGTCTGTTCGGACCTTACCAACTATTCGCTGAAGATTGCAAAAGGTGGGAGTTTCGAGTGGCCGCATTCGGAGCCGTGATTGGGTCCCGTTGTTAGTTCTTTATCGAAAAATGCGCCCTACCCTTCGGGTTGTGCTTGGCTTCAAAGCTCATCTCGTTTGGGGCCCAAACCTCGCGCCAAACAATATCCAGATTCGTTCCGTGAATGGGCCGCTCTCGCTCCATCCCTCGCAGGGTAGAGGTCTCAAGATCGGTATCCACCCAGATCCGAATCGAAAATTCATCGACGGTGTCGGGATGAAAGACTCCGCACCCCTCGCAAATGACAACCTTGAATTCGCCAGACGTCGCTCGACGAGAGATCTCACGCCTAAACTTGTCTCGCTCAAACACCCCCCAGTCGTCGTCTCGAAAATTGTTTGCGATGACGTAGTATTCATCCACACCAACAACTGTCGATCTCGGAATTTTGAGGCTCAATTCGGCCGCCAGCGTCGTCTTCCCCGAGCCGCCGTATCCAGAAATTCCAACGACAAGAACTCCATCACTGGCCTCGAGACGGTCGAGCAAGTGCTCAACCAACGCTTCCATCCCAATCTCAACCATCAGACAATTTGCCACAAACCTGGGGAGTGCGCGAACTCCGTCCGCGCACTCCGAACGGGCT
>JBBRHU010000361.1:0-3782 GCA_038222255.1 Fimbriimonadales bacterium
GATATTCGCCATCTACCTTCTCGAGGTTCGTACGTTGGATTCCTCCGTAGGTTACGTCGCCGAAAAGCATTTGACCCTTGAAGATTCCTTGCTTAACGAGCACTGGTTCGCTTGGCGAATTCGAGATCTCACCGTGCGGCAGCCAGAGTACAGGCGGATCAGCCTTTCGGTTTCCGTCGGGGCGAAGCTGATGGCCATAGAAGCCGCCTTTCTTGACGTGAATCAGCTTCGAGGCGGGCAGCCACGACCCTTGGTTATCACATACGAAGAGTTCGCCGTCAACACCCAGCCCAATCCCGTTGGGGGTTCGGAGGCCGTTCGCAAAGACGCTCCACTTCCCTGTTACGGGGTCGAGTTCCAGCACGGAGCCGGGAACGTCGGGGATGGGATAAGCCTGCTCCGTTCCTGGGTTGTAGTATGTCCACCCGCCTTTCAACGGAACCGAAGTGCTTAGATAGAACTTCGAACCCTTAGGGACAAGGTTGAATGTGAACTCGTGGTAATTGTGCGATGCGGGCCAACCACCGGCGACCACGTCAAAGCGATCAGCCTTGCCGTCGCCGTCAGTATCGAGAAGGCGAGTCACCTCGCCCTTTTGCGTAACGCAGAGCTGACCGTTGATTAACGAAATCCCTAATGGCTCACCGAGTCCTTCGGCGAAGTTGGTCACTTTCACTTTGTCGATCGGGCCGCTGAGGCCGCTAATGAAGTCGACCGAGCCGTTCTGATCCCACGTGCAGATCGCCAACCGACCGTCTGGCAGAAACGTCATCCCGCCGACGGCGGGTTTGTATCCCTCGGGACGAATCGTCTCCAAGGTGTAGCCTGGGTGGACGCCTTCCAGTGGTCGTTCGTCACCTGGGCGACGAGGGTCTTCACCATAGAACCACCGCTTCTTTCCGGGGTTCACAACGAATGTTTGACCGGGCTCCGAGCCCAGAGCAGTATTTGGCACTAGACTAAATCCATTGTCTCCTGGCTTCATCCACTCAAGCTTTAGGTAGAACTTGCCAAGGTCTTGGTAGAAGGGAATCTCTATCGCGTGGTCGCCTGCTTTGAGGTCGAGTCCTGTTTCGTCCGATCGCTCGCTTCCCCGCTTGGTGTCGAGCAGTTGCCGACCATCGAGGCTCAAAGTAGCGCCATCGTCACAAGTCACGCGCAGCCGATAGTGGCCCGACTTTTGGACGCGGAGCCAACCGAAGGCTCGCCCGATGAATGATTCCTTGATCGGCCCCTCTTGGCTGCCGACAGATGTTGAGAGGTCGATTTGCTTGCTGATGAAGTAGACGTTTGGCACCTGGCCGTCGCCCACCTTCGGGTGGCGATTCAACCGACCATCCACTCGCCAGACCCAAACCGTGAGCCCGGGATCTTTCCTGTCTCCCTGGAGCGCAATGCATGCGATGATCGTTGCTAGAGTCATCATTTCTTACTCTCCTGAACCTCGAACCTGATGTCAAAGGTGCCGTTTGAGGTGAAAGTCCAAACGCGGTCCGCGAATGAGAGAGGGGTTGAGATCTTTAGCGTCGGACTTAGACCCTCTCTTCTTAGAAACAGCTTTTGGCCGGGAGGCAAGTTCGACACGACGAACTGCTCAGTCCAACCTGTCGCGTTCACTTCTGGTTGATGCTGAATTTGGACAATTCTCCCATCTGCCAGTTTCACACCATACCGAAGCCAGACCGCCTTGGTCTGGCCAACCAACGTGTATCCACCCCACACTGTTTCAAGCTGCCGACCCGCCGCGTCTACCCACGCTGATCGGTCGCCGTACATGCGGAGGTTTCGGAGTTTCTTCCCTGGACCCAGACCGTGGATTGATATTCGAGTTGCCTCAGTTGGGCGTTCGACTCGCTTGAAGTTGAACTGGAAGTCGGTCTCTCCCCCCACGGAAAGCGCTGACTGGAACATTTGAGGTCGAACTCTGCTCGACGAATCGGAGATGTCAACTTGAAATCGACCTTTGCGCCCGGACTCGTCAAACGAGAGAAACACTTTTCGCCACCCACTTGCATCAAAACTTGGCGTTGATAACTTGGACGTTGGGTCCGGGAAGCTCCAGGCTCCCTTTTCGGACTTGACGCCATCAAGATTCCAACCGGGAAGTGACTGATCGTTTGCCAGCCTCCAAATCTCAGTGGGCGTTGCGTAGAGAATTCGGCCGCGCGCGCGTGAGTTGTCTTGGCTAAAATCCCAGACCTTCCCGCGGAAATCAACCTTCCCCTGCCAAACCTTGTGGATGGCACATGTTTCAGGGTTAAACGCCACCCACCAATCGGGCGCGGGAGCGACTAGAACCATGCGCGTACGATCTTCAAACACACACCGAAACACCCAAGGATCGCGACCCCGACCGTCAAGCCCGGGCCGCGAAACTGGGACGATCGGTTCTTGTTGCTGTGCCAGCGCCATTCCTGCAACAAAGGCCAAAACCATGCCCCATTATGGCCGTCTGCGGAAGGGTTTTAAGATCCCTGGCCGAGGCCAAGAAGATTTGGGCAGCTGACAACTTATCCAGCTGACCGACTTCTTGATCTCACTTCCGCGCGGTCGACCGACCTCGAATGGTATCAAGAGCGACCTTTTCGACCTTCACCGGTCGTAGCATCAGGTGAGTGATGAAGTACTCCCACATGCGGCTGTTGTTGACTCCGGTGTGGCCCTGGTCGGGACCGACCTGCATGTCATACCGTTTGCCTGCACGACCAAGTGCCTGCACGAGTTGCAGTGTGTTTGACGGGTGGACGTTGTTATCTGCAGTGCCGAAATAGATCAACAGCTTGCCGTCGCAATTTTTGGCGTATTCCATCGCACTACCTGCCTTATATCCTTCTGCGTTGTCCTGTGGGATATCCATGAATCGCTCGGTGTAGATCGAATCGTAATTATCCCACTTGGTCACCGACGAGCTTGCGACCGCGACCTGGAACGCCTCAGGGTGGCGAAGGAGGGCCATGCAGGAGAAGTAGCCACCGTACGACGTTCCGTGGATGCCGACTCGCTTTGTGTCAATGTACGGTCGCTTGCCGAGCTCAGCCATTCCCGCCGCGTGGTCATCAATTTCGGTAACACCTAGCTTGCGGTAGACCGCATCTTTGAATGCCTTTCCTCGGCCATTCGTCCCCCGTCCATCCATTGTAACGGCGATGAATCCCCATTCGGTTGTCGGATCTGGGAGTTGGAATGCCTCAGCACCACCGGAAGATTCGGGTCCGCCGTAGACGCTGACGATGACGGGATACTTCTTCGAAGGATCAAAATCAGAGGGGTAGGCAATCTTGCCGTAGCAGATCGTCTTGCCGTCCGCTGCCGGGAACGTGAATCGCTCGACTCGCTTGTAGCCCTTCGCATCAAAAGCCTTAAGATCACTTTCGCCAATAACCTCGACAACCTTTCCGTCCCCATTTAGAATTCGTGTCTGGGGTGGATTCGAGGTCGATTCGGCGACATCGGAATACCATTGACCGTCCGGCGAGATCGATACTCTGTGGCTCAGCTTCGGGTCTGTGATGAGGACATTCCCGGTGCCGTCGAACTTCACCTTCCGCAGTTGGCGAAGATAAGGATTCTCAGCAGTGCGGCAGGTGTACCAAAGGGTCGATGACTTCTCATCAACTTTCACGATCTGCTCGACTTCAAACTCGTGAGCCGTGATCGTCGAGATCAATTTGCCCGAAAGATCCATCAAATAGAGATTCTTGAATCCACTGCGTTCGCTCGTCAAGAAGAATCGATTTTTGTCTTCCAGGAATTGCATGCCGGGGTGATTTTCAACCCACGAC
>JBBRHU010000362.1:0-3766 GCA_038222255.1 Fimbriimonadales bacterium
GGATTCGCTTGAACTCTTCGTCCCAATCTTCTTGCCATGACTCCATGGCACGCATTGAAACAGGGGCATACAAAGATGTCCAATGATCCTTTGTAAGCTCAAAATCTCGCGGGGTGAGGCGGTCACTCATAGCAATCGTAATCTTAACAAGAGCTTCCGCTCGGTTATTTGCTTTTGACGAGAGCCAAAAGATCTCCGTCGCCGACTTGCAACCCAACTGAAACCCATAGGTCATCAACTGTTCCGTCAAATGGTGCCGTAAACGGCTGTTGCGTTTTCATCGCCTCGAGAACAACCAGGGTGTCGCCCTTTTTGACAACCTGCCCGACCTCGACGCGAACGTCCACAATAAGCCCTGGCATCGGAGCACGGATTTCTCCGCTTGCTGCACCCCCGGTTTTGCCGCGAGCTTGCTTGGATTCAATCTTATATTGTCTACCCCGATAAGAAAGGTGTACGACATCGCCCTGTTTGATACATACGGCGGTCGCGCTCCCTTCTTTCGTGCTGACGCGTAGCTTGTCTCCAAGCCTGTCTACTTTAGCGATTCCGGTGGCGAATTCGTGTTCTTCGCCATTGATGAATCGCTTCATGGACGCTCAGCATATTCCATACTGGCGCGGATGAAATTCATGAATAAATTACGGGTTGCTGAGTCTTCGAGCGTTCGCTCGGGATGCCATTGCAACCCGATCAGCCAAGGACGATCCGTGGCCTCGATTGCCTCGACGATTCCATCCTCTCCACGGCCAACTACCTGGAGGCCTGTGCCGACCTTCCCGACTGCCTGATGGTGGTAACTTTTGCCCTCAATCGTGGTGCTTCCGGCCAGCGCTGCGATTTTTGACCCTTCGTCGATCTGATACGTTTGCATCGGTCCGCCGGTGTGAGTTGCGTAATCGTCTCCTGCGGAGGGGATATCTTGGATGAGCGACCCACCCTGCATAACGTTAATGAACTGACAGCCGTAGCAGATTCCGAACACTGGCAAGTCACCAGGGATCGCCGCGTAAAGTCTCTTCTCGCCTTCGAACCGCTCGCGCTCGATCGGGGTCACCGTTGGGTGATTCTCTTCGCCCCATTCCTTGGCATCAATATCGTTTCCGCCTGGAATGAGCCAGCCATGGATGAGCTTTGAGATGACTGCCACATCTGCCATGGGAGGGATCAATATCGGAATACCGCCCGCATCGGCGACTGCCTGGGCGTAGTTCCAATTCAGCGTGAGTTTGCCTCGCGTGCGAGCGTCTTCGGGGTCAAACTCACAATCAACCGTAATTCCGATCAGTGGCTTCATAGCGTTATTGAATGTGCTCTGCGATTGCTTCAACCTGAGCTTTGATCGCATTGATGAAGTTCGATGCACCCACTCCGTTGATCAGCCGGTGGTCAAAAGTGAGCGCAAGGTTGACAGTGCGTTGTGCCTCTAGTGCTGTCGTTCCTGGCTTGAGCCCAGTGTAGACCTCTCCCAAGAACAGCGTCGCAACCGACGGCGGGACCACGACCGGAACTGCATCTCGTAGCCCAAACGATTGCATGTTAGTCAGGGAAATCGTGACCGATTCGCTTGCTTGATCCTTGCCGGTGCGGGCAAGTGCAATACGCTCGCGAGCGGTCTTCGCGAATTCGACCCAACTCAACGTGTCGGCGTCGGGAATCGTCGCAATTACCAGATCATCGCCAGGTAGCCCGACGGCAATGCCAAGGTTAACGTGCTTGTAGGTCCGAACCGTGTCATCGCCAACGATCGATGATCGGAAGAATGGGTGCGCCTTCAACACCTGCGCGACCGCGTAGGCGAACATCGTGAAGGTGCTCGGTTGGAAATCTCCACCCTTTGCCTTTTGCGCGGCTCGGAGAGCTTCGATCGGCTCCCAGTTGGTTGCGACGGTAATCGTGCCTGGAACAACAAGTTGCGAACCTCGGACGAGTCGTGAGGCAAGCAGTCGCTGGCGTTGCGCCATTGGGGTTTCGTCGTAGTGAATGTTGCCAGCTTTCGGGGCACCCGCAAGAAACGCGTCGATATCGCTAGGCATCAGCTTCGACCCCGTGGCTGGAACTAGAGCCAGGTCGTGTTCATTGAGGCCCTTCTCTTTCGCGTACGCCCGTGTGCGCGGTGGCATGTTGGCGTTACGAGCAGCGGCGCCGGACGAGGTCGAATCCGTGGTTGCAGGTTGTGCTGGTTCAGCATGGCCTGCATCAGCTCCGTGGACCACCATCTCCTGGACTTCGCCTTCGACTTCCATCGTGGCTACTTCAGCACCAATGGCAAGGATCTCGTCGACCTGGCCCGTCCAGGCCACAAGGACTCCGTCGTAGGGCGACTCGACATCCATGACGGCCTTGTCAGTCTCCATTTGGTAAATGGGTTCATCGCGCTTAATCCTGTCTCCAGGTTGCTTGAGGACTGCGACGAGCCGGGCTTCTTGAAGCCCCTCACCAATTTGTGGAATTCGAACGGAAGCGATCGGCATTGACTTTTGATTCCCTACGGATGTCTTGCAAGTGTGACACAGGCTGAAACGCGATGTTAGGTTATGTTTAGAAGGTCGTTCTCAGGGATTCGTGCCGCCCTCAGCCAAAAAGCGGCGGAGGGCTTGCAACGTTTCTTCACTAATATGGTGTTCGATTCCTTCTGCATCAACGTTCGCTGTCTCGTCGCTCACCCCCAACCGCTTCAGGAAAGCGAGCACGAGCTGGTGGCGTTCCTTAGCCGACTGGGCGAGCAACGCGCCTTCTGGAGTGAGGAAGATACTACGGTACGGCTCAGAGCGGAGGAGACCATCTCGCTGTAGGCGCTGGACTGTCTTTGTGACAGCAACGTGGCTAATCCCAAGCCGGGCGGCGAGTTCAACTGCACGGGCCTCTCCACGCTCCTTTATCAGAGCATCAACCAGTTCGACGTAGTCTTCCGCCTGCTCTTGGCTATGGTCTCTACGAGTTCGCTCAAAGCGGTTCACCGTCACGATTGGACCATTTTACTTTCCATGTTGCCGAACCGTTATGAAATCGCTTACACTGTTGACGCTATGAGTATTCCAGGTTCGGAAAAGAAGATGGTCGCGGGGATCCTTGGGATCCTCCTTGGCGGCCTTGCGATTCACAAGTTTTACTTGGGCTACACCAAAACTGGTGTGATTCAGCTTGTTCTCGGCATCGTCACTTGCGGCGCGGTTGGCATCATCGGCCTAATCGAAGGAATCATCTACTTGACTAAGTCAGATCAAGAATTCGTTGACACCTACGTCACCGGAACCAAAGAGTGGTTCTAGTCCGCTAGCTGAGATTGAAAAAGCCCGAGTCGGAATTCCGACTCGGGCTCTTTTGCGTTCTGATGGGAGTCTAGCTCTTACCCTTCGGGCCCATCGACTTCATTCCCTTTGAAGCTTCTTCAGGAGTGAGAGGCTTGGCGTCCGCAGGAACACCCTTATTGGCCTCCGCCTGAATTTCCTTCACGGTGTCAGTGCCCGGGCCAGTGCTGGAATTGCACCCAGCTACAACAAAAAGCGCGACGACCGCGCCAGCAAGCAATAGTTTCGACATGTGTTTGTTTATCCCTTACCGCCCGGGCGACGCATGCTCACTCCGGCTTCGGCCTGTTCTTTTGGAATGGGAGGAAGTCCCTTCGGAACTTGCGCCTTCATTTCAGCTTGGATTTGAGCTACGTCAGCCTGTGTTGGTCCGCTACCACCATCGCCAGCAGATTTCCAAGCGACCACGGCGATGATGGCGGTAGCCACCACCCCAAATACGACGAGCCCCCAAT
>JBBRHU010000363.1:0-3758 GCA_038222255.1 Fimbriimonadales bacterium
GAAGAGTTGGGAATTGCGATCAGAAGGACTGCTTGTTTCGACGACCGAGAAGGGAGAAGAGAAGACCGTTCAATACAAGTGCGATGTGCCGATCAGCTTTCCGAAGGTCATTGCCGGAAAGTACACGATGATGGCATCGAAGAAAGTGGGCGAGAAGCTGTTTCGATCCGACCAACTCAACCCGACGAACGAGGCTAGAGCCAAGGCTGATGTCGAGCTGATGGCGAAGGCATTTGAGTTCTACGAGAAATCGCTCGGCCCCTGGCCCTTTCCCGGCTACGACTGCTTTGATGCCGACACCTACTACGGAATCGAGAGTTACAGCTACACATTGTTGCAAGCCCCAAATACCACTCGTTTCGTGGCGCATGAAATGGGGCACACGTACTTCGGAGGCTTGGTGCCCAACCGATACATCGCGGATACCTGGAACGAAGGACTGACTCAATATGTGGAGAGTGTACTCTTTAGCAAGAACGCTGACCGTTCGCTCGACATGGGTTTCCAAACATGGAACCTTGCTGTGCCTCTGACTGAGATGGGAATCGCGCACGACAATGAGAGCAAGAGCTACTTCCGTGGAGCGTATGTGATGCACATGCTGTCGAAGGAGATCGGACTTGAGGCGGTTCTGGCTGGCCTGCGTGAACTGGTCAAGACGAGTCAGGGGAAGGACATCACCTGGCTCTCGCTCCGGCCGTTCTTCGAAAAGTCGAGTGGGCAGCCGCTCACTTGGTTCTGGAACCAATGGGTTCAGGCATCAAAATTTCCGAAGCTAGATGTATTTGGAGTGAAGCAACGTCCGTTGAACGGCAAGTTCGAAACCCGCGTGTTCGTTCGGCAAGCGGGCACTCCGAGCCCCTATCGGCTTCAATTCTTGGTTCGAATCAAAGGATTGGGTGGCAAGGGGATGGAAAAAGTCGTGAAGATGAATTCGCCGGAAGCCGTGTTTGAGTACTTGACCGACTGGCAACCGACCTCAGCCGAGATCGTGCCGTTCGAGTATTCGTTGGTTCGAGGGACCTTCACGCTCCCAATCGCCAAGTAGGTACACTCTCATGGTCGCGAGGTTGGGTTACCCTGCCGGGTAATTGGAATTTGCGGCCTTGGAAACAAAATTATGGCAGGCATTAGAGTTCGCATCCGCCTTCGCGCGTATGAGCATCGCATCATTGACCAGTCGGCAGAGAAGATTGTCGACACCGCGAAGCGCACCGGCGCCCGAGTGAAGGGTCCGATTCCGCTCCCCACAAATCTTCGACGCTTCTGCGTCATCCGTGGACCGCACATCGACAAGGAGTCGATGGAGCACTTTGAGCTTCGAACGCACAATCGACTCATCGACATCCACGAGCCAACGAACAAGACGATTGATGCTCTTATGCGACTCGACCTTCCGAGCGGCGTAGACATCGAAATCAAGACTGCCTAATTCGCTGTTCAGGATGCGAAGCCTCCGAGATTTTGTCCCGGGGGCCTTTCTGTTTGTGAGTGCTCGGTTGGATGCCGAAGTTCTAGCCCTCTCTGAGCGAGTCAACATTAAGGGGGTGATTCGCCCATCGGTTCGTGCGTCAAAACGAACGTGATTGCCGCACTCGTGTTTGCCTGGGTTACCGTCCAGGATCCAACCTTCAGTTTTTCATGGGGTTTGGCGCGAGAGCTGAAGCGGTCGCGAGTAGACGGCATCTCTGATCAGGCAGGAACCTTGCCTTTCCACACGTTGACGATCGGCTCGGTTAGGATGTGGGTTGATTATGATCTCGACCAATCAACGGAGGTCGATCAGCCACCAAGCCTTAAGGCCATCCGCCTTCAGGCGAGCTACCTGACGCGGATTCCGGTTCTTACACTCCCTCGCGGTGAGCTCTTTGATCCTTCCCGAAAGACGCTACCGAGGAAAGTCTCCGTCCGAGTTGATGGGTCGATCTTTTATGAGGCGACTTTTGATCTGACGCAACCGATTTCAATCGTTGAGGCTGCCAAACGTTTGCGCCAATATCTGGCAGACTTCGAAATGGTTACTGGGCGAATCACTCCTGCTCGGCCAACCGCCCCGATTCGCCCCATTGACGAATCTAGGCGCGTCACTTCGCTTAGTTGGGCTGACACTGAGATGCTCTGCACAGCCTGGAATTGGGTTCGAACGCGATCAGCACTCGGGGCAGACTCGTGGTCGGTTGTGGCGATGGTGAACGGCAAAGAGCTTGAACTAAGCCCGGTCACAGGTAGCGACGGTAAGCAGATCCGCTTGACGCGGCTGAATGGAAATGCTCTAACGATTGACCTTTCTGTCGGATTGAGTTTGCGAGAGATTAAAGCTCGTGTTTTGGCTTTCGCTGCGCAGCTCGATCCTTGTCCTTGATCTAAGCGTCGTGAGTAACCGAACCTGGGTGCCATGGCTCGATTTCTTCTCGTCCCGGCGGCGAAAGCGTATCGACCTTTTCACGGTAGCTCATGACGGGGCTTACAATGATCGCGAGATCGTTCAAATTGCAGTTCGTACGAGCCCCGGGGATGATCGCCCCGCTTTTATGAAGCAAAGGGTAGCTGTTATCGTTGTCGAGGAAGCCATCCATAGCCGCGAGAATCACGTTTCGAACGCCTGCGGAAGCCATTCTCCTGGTCACAAGTGCCAATAGCTCCTCATTCACGAGTCGCCGATCGTCATAGCAGCTCGCGATTTCCAATGCGATTTCCGCGGACGTGATCTCGTCAACGCTTGGG
Organism: Fimbriimonadales bacterium; assembly: GCA_038222255.1. Taxonomy (GTDB): domain Bacteria; phylum Armatimonadota; class Fimbriimonadia; order Fimbriimonadales; family Fimbriimonadaceae; genus Fimbriimonas. The sequence continues at coordinate 2,725 of JBBRHU010000363.1, forward strand.
TCATCGTATATCACTGATACCATTTGTTGTCCAAAGCATTTGCTTAGCGCAAATAATTGGAACGCATTCGCGTCGACGACCGCTCCCGAAGCCCCTGAGTTTCCATCGTCACCATCGGTCGCCGCGACCAGCGCGGCTCCCGGGTGCGTCGCACTCATTCTGCGCAAGATTCTTGTGGCCGCTTCTTGGCACCGTCCGCCGAGTCCGTGACCAATGACTTCGTTCTGGAGCTCGCCGCCATAAATCGCGATGTGGCCTGGAAGCAGTTCAACGTTCTCCGCAAACTCAGCAACCGTGCCTTGCATCTTGTTGACCGAGATGCTGTTCTCCGATGCGAAAACTTTTGCATGCTTCTTCGCTACCTCGCAGGCGTAGCCATTATCAGCGATGATCCAATGGACAGGTTCGAAATCGAGGTCGGCGGGCTCTCTTTCAGCAAACTCCAGGAGGGGGGCGAAGTGCTTCACTCCGCGAATGGAATCCAAGGCGGCCAGCGGATCACAAGTTGGATGGCTGACTTTCGCGAATGGGCCAGAGCCAATGCTGGAGATATCGTTCCCGGGAACGTCGCTCATGACGATGACCAAAACGCTCAAGTGGCCGAACGCCATTGCAAGCTGACCGCCCTTGATCTGCGAAAATCGTTGGCGAATCGCATTGATCTGCCCGATCTCGAGTCCAGAGTTGACGAGCAAGAGGTTGAGATCAGCAAGCAATTCCAGACTCACACCATCGACCGGGAGTTCCATGAGCGCGGATGCGCCGCCAGAGAGGCAGAAGATCAGGGTGTCTCCGGATTGGGCTTCCTTAGAAATTTCGAGCATGCGCCTGCCTGCCAGAATGGAGTTAGCGTTCGGGGCAGGGTGGCCCGCTTGCATAGAAACGAGAGTTGGGGAACCCGTCCCTCCGCCATGCTTTGAGACAACGCAGCCTTTCTGTTGGACATCATCAAGCCCAATAAGCTCAATCAGGCCCTGAACCATCGCAAGTGACGCTTTCCCTGCACCGCAGATCCAAAGCTTCTCTCGAGAAGG
>JBBRHU010000364.1:0-3752 GCA_038222255.1 Fimbriimonadales bacterium
TCAGCTGAAGGATGCCACCAGCGATCTGGTCAGAGTCCCCGGGGGTCGAGTTCGTTAGAACAGCCACGCCCCACTTTCCCCCCGTATCAAAAATCGCAGTTGCGTTATAGCCGTTGATCGTGCCGTTGTGTCCCATGACGACACTGCCCTGGCCCTTTTGGACGAGCCAACCCAAACCGTAAATCTTGGAGACCGAATTAGTCGTTGTCACCAGTTCAAAAGTCTTTTCGTTAATCAGCTTCTTCGTTCGAACTGCTTCAATCCAAGTTGCGATGTCTGCGGCCGAACTGACAATGTTTCCCGCCGCACCTGGCCACGAGGGATGAACAGGCTTTGCGAAAGCCGCCTTGCCCTTTGCGACGTCGTACCCTTTTGCAACCGACGGTGCGGCTGAGAGAGTATCGTTGACCACGCTATCCTTCATGCCGAGGGGTCCGAATATCCTCGTTTGAGCGATCTCGCGGTAGGTTTTGCCGTAGATGCTCTCAAGCAACATACCGAGCACGACATAGCCAGTGTTTGAGTAGTGCCACATCGTTCCTGGCTTGAACTCGAGATCCATCTGCGACACAAAGTCAATCACCGCCTGGTTCCCACCCGGCGAATAGATTGACATCGAGAACCTAAATTGGTCGGTGTAGCTCGGAATTCCTGAGGTGTGCTGAAGAATCTGCCCAATCGTGGCACCTGCCCACTTTTTAGGGAGCTTCGGCAGGTGGGTCAGGATCGAGTCGCCCAGCTTCAGTTTGCCTTGCTCAACCAGCTGCATCACAAGGGCCGACGTGAACGTCTTTGTGATCGATCCTATAGCAAACTGCGTGTCCTTGGTGACCGCCTCCCCGCCTTCGGTAGCCGTTTTTCCGTAGCCTTTGAACCAAGTGGGTTGGCCTTCTCGAAGGATGGCCACAGAAACGCCTGGGGTTCCAGAGGCCTTGATCGTTTCCTCTACGAGCTTGTCAATTTGAGTGAAGTCAAAGGGAACCTGAAAGAGACAGAGTAGCGGATAGATCATGGTGGATGGCAACGAAAGCGTACCTACTCTGCCGTATCTCGCATAATCAGGGAATCTTGCACACGTTTCTTCTCTCGTTCATCTCAGCCAGTCTCATCGCGGGTCCTCAATCCAACCCGGGCAAAAAGCACTGGCCCCACGCCTACGATTTGCTAGACGTGAAGTGGTCGATTCGCATTTTTCACGAGAAGCGCGAAATCGAAGGAGAGGTGACGAACACGCTGACGGCGTTGGCGGACAATGCAACTTTGCTTTTTGACGCGTGCCAGATGGAGATCGGCGATGTATTCGTAGATGGCCAGCCAGCATCCAAGAGCGTCAGCAAGGAAACGGTTCTGGTGGTGCCGAAGAATCGAAAGCTCAAGACGGGAGAGACGGTAAGGGTAACGATCCACTACAAAGCTAACCCAGAGAGCGGGATCTACTTCGTGCAAAAGGAACATGCGTATCCGGCCAAGCACGACATGGTGTTTACGCAAGGCGAAATGGAAGACACCCGCTACTGGATTCCCACCTACGACTATCCAGACGACAAGGCGACGAGCGAGGGGATTATTGAGGTTCCGGCCGAATGGACGACGCTGAGCAACGGCAAGCTCGTGGAATCGAAAGACAACCCAGACCACAGGACGAAGACGTTCCGTTGGAAGATGGATCAACCCCACTCTACTTATCTGATCAGCTTGGTAGCTGGCCCGATGACCGAGATTCCGGACGGAAATTCTCCAGTCCCGACGTCGATCTTTGTGCCAAAAGGGCTCGAGCCGTGGGCGAAAGAAGCGTTTGGCGGAACGGACAAGATTGTCCAGTTCTACGGCGAACTCACCGGCTTCAAATATCCTTGGGTGAAGTTCAGCCAAGTCGCCGTTCCTGAGTTCTTTTATGGTGGGATGGAAAACACGACCGCCGTTACGCAAAACATCAGTGCGATTTTTCCGCCCGGAGTGAAGCCGCTCCGTTCTGCTACCGGGCTCGTTGCACACGAGCTCGCACACCAGTGGTTTGGCGACACTGTTACTGCCACCAACTGGTCTGAGGTCTGGCTGAACGAAGGATTTGCCACCTTTCTCCCAATGTTCTGGACCCGCAAATCGGAAGGGGCTGCTGCCTACGAGCACGAGCGATGGGGGGTCTTCCAAGGAGCCCTCGGTGCGAGTCTCTCGGACGAGCGACCCGTGGTTTGGACGGACTACAAAGATGCGCTCGACATGTTCGATGGCCACATCTATGCAGGCGGTGCTGCTCGAATGTGGATGTTGATGGACAAGGTCGGCGAGGCCAAGTTCTGGAAGGCGATCGGATCGTTCTTGGAGGCGAACAAGTTCAAGAATGTTGACACCAAACTCTTTTTCGACCACATGTCTAAGGAAACGGGGATGGACCTCAAACGGTTCAAAGAAGATTGGTTCTACCGGGGCGGGGCACCGAAGCTCGTCGTCAGCCGCTCTGGTTCAAAGTTCACGGTTCTACAAAATGGACAAGCGTTCGATCTGAATCTTGATGTCTGGGTTCTCGAAGCGCAGAAGTGGACGAAGAAACAAATCCGAACCGCCCAACGAGAGGTGACGATCGACCTCGGTACAACGGGGCTCGCCCTACTCGACCCGGAAGGGAAGTGCATGGCGGAAGTGAAATACGCAAAGCCCTTCGACGCGAATCAAGTGCTGACAATGGTATCGGCGATGGATGCTGTTGCGATGCAGATTTCAACGGTCGCGCGGGCGACTTCTGCCTTCACGGGCAAGGATTGGCCCCGGCTAGCAAAGCTGATCAAGGACCCCGCACTGCTCGCCCAAGTCATTGGCACAATGGGAGCAGACTCAGATGTAGACCTGTTGGAGTACACGAAGAACCCTGCTCCAGAGGTGATTGAGGCAGCGATCCACGCACTTGGAAAGTCGTCAGCTAAGCCCGAAATCGTCGCTCGACTCAAAGAAATCTATCAGACCGCGAGCAACCCTGTGCTCCAGCACTCCGCCTACGCGGAACTGCTCAGCATGACCAAAGACCGAAAGCTGTACATGGAAGGGTGGGCCAAAGACTCGTTCGAAGATGGCTTCCGAACAACGGCGTTACAGTGGCTTGCTGGCAACTTTAAAGACGAAGGCCGAGATGCCTGCATCAAAGTTTTGCAACACCCGCAGAACGAAACTATTCGCATCAAGGCGATCGAATTACTAGGTTCGCTGCGAGATTCTGAGGGAGAAAAGAAGGTTCTGAATGCCTTGGTTGCAGAGCTCGATAAAGGCGGATACCGGGCGAAGCTAAGTGCAATCGAGGCGCTCGGAACCTACGGGGACGACGGAGCGAAGCCAGCATTGAAGAGGTTCTTGTATTCAACCCAGATCTTCTTCCGACGCGCGGCACAGTCAGCCCTCGCAAGGATCGGGTAAACGTTCGGAATGACTCCCGTTCCTTTCGATCGATACATTCGGTTCGACGAACTCACCTCGATCTGCCAGGCATTTGCGACCGAATATCCAGGGCTTTTAGAGCTTTCTAGCATAGGAAAGAGCCACGAAGGGAGAGACATCTGGCTCCTCACCGTGACTGACAAGTCGACGGGCACTGCGAGTGAGAAGCCAGCGTTTTGGTGTGACGGAAACATCCATGCTAGCGAGGTGAGCGCGTGCTCCGCGGTGTTGATGGTCTTGAAGTTGCTCGTCGAGGAGAACCTTGAGTTGCTCAAATCGCGAGCGTTCTATCTCGTTCCTAGACTGGGGCCGGACGGAGCAGAGTG
>JBBRHU010000365.1:0-3734 GCA_038222255.1 Fimbriimonadales bacterium
CCTTTCTGCTAACCTCAAAGACCTCGCTCAAGTCTACAAAAAAGACATCATCGTCGCGGAGACAGCATTTCCATACATCGGCTGGAACAACAAAACTCGGACCCGAGATGAAAACGCCAGTCCGGTGAAGGGGCTGAAAGCCAACCCCGAGGGGCAGGCGGAGTTTATGCGTCGACTCACCAAGATTGTTCAACAGACGCCCGGCGGTCACGGCGCTGGCATTCTCTGGTGGGCTCCAGCTTGGCTTGCGCAACCTGGACAACGCGGTGGGTGGGCTAGCCTCACGATGTTCGACAACAACACCGGTGAGGCACTCCCATCCTTCTTTGCACTTGGTAAGGCTCGCTAGCTCAGTAGCCAGCGGGCGCTTCTGTCCAGCTAGAAATCGGGTCGAGTCCGAGCCGCTTTCTGGCATCGTTCAGCATCTCGGCGGTTCTGGTGGCGCCACAGCGAGACACACCAAGGGCTCTTACTGCGAGCAGGGCATCGAGATCTCGGACGCCTCCAGCGGCCTTAACTTGGACCGACGGGGGAGTGTTTGCCCGCATCAACTTTAGGTCGTCGTGCGTGGCGCCTCCCGTACCGTATCCGGTGGAGGTCTTGACCCAATCCACTTCTGCTCGGGTGCAGATCTGACAGAGTTGCACTTTCTGGTCATCGTTGAGGTAGCAGTTTTCAAAAATGACCTTGAGCTTTGCACCGCCTGCGTGAGTAGCGACAGATACCGCAGCAATCTCGTCCTCGACATAACCCCAATTCCCGCTGAGGACTTGGCTTATGTTACAGACCATGTCGAGTTCGGTTCCGCCATCCGAGAGCGCCCGGGCAACTTCTTTCAGCTTGATTTCTAGGGTGTTCGCTCCATGCGGAAACCCGATCGTCGTGCTCGGTTGAACGGTCGTGCCTTCGAGCATTTTCGCGCACCGTTCGAGCGCGTACGGCATGATGCAGACGCTCGCTGTATTGAACGCCTTTGCGAGAAGAATCCCCTCGATCAGCTGGGATTCGGTCAGGGTTGGGTTAAGCAAAGAGTGATCGATCATCTTCGCGACATCAAGGTAGGTAAAAGTTTCGCTCATCATTCGCTCCAGCTGGGGATGTAGTTTCGTAGGTAGTCGTGGCTCTGCTTGAGCGCTGCCCTTCGGCCATCGAGGGTTCCTTCGTAGACTCGGTCTTCGACCTCGACACATACAGGCCCCGTGTAGCCCACCTCTCCGAGCACGCTAAAGAATCGTCCCCAATTCATCTCACCGAGTCCGGGGAGCTTCGGAGTGTGAAACTGTAGCGGTGTTCCCAGAATGCCGACGTCATTCAATCGAGCCCTGTCCACCCGTGCGTCCTTGGCGTGAGCATGGAAGATCTTCGACGAGAACTCCCATATCGGCTCAATCGGGTCGATAACTTGCCAGACAAGGTGTGAAGGGTCGTAGTTCAGTCCAAAGTAATCGGAGGGGATGTCTTCAAACATCCGCCGCCATACTGCTGGAGAATGGGCGAGGTTCTTGCCTCCCGGCCACTCATCCTCACTGAATAGCATCGGGCAGTTTTCGATTCCGATTTTTACTTGACGAGATTCGGCGTGCTTCACTATTGCAGGCCAGACTTCAAGAAATCTTGGCCAGTTCTCGTTCAGGGACTTCTTTGGGTCACGGCCCACGAACGTGTTGACGACTGGAAGTTCAAGCAGCGCGGCAGCATCAATGACCCGTAGCAGATGCTCGCGAGCGACTTCGCTTTCGAGTAAGTCAGCGCTCAACAGATTTGGGTAGTAGCCTAAACCACTTAGAGATACGCCACTGTCGGCGACCTGCTGCGTCACTACCCGTGCAGCCGCCTGGTCGAACTCTCCAACCGAAAGGTGGGTGACGCCAGCGTAGCGGCGCTCGGCTTTTCCGACCGGCCAACACATGATTTCGACACAGTCGAATCCGGTTGACTTTGCCGTGGAAAGAACTTCTTCGAACGAGAGGTCCGGCAGAATTGCGCTTACAAATCCAAGTTTCATAGAATCTCCTTGATGTTCACCCAGCGCTGTTCGGCGGCACTTTTGACTACTGCGTCGCAGAACAAAATCTCGCGATGGCCATCCTCAAAAGTGGGGTGAGCAGCGAGAGGAGTGAGTCCCGCAACCGCATCATAGAAAGCGCGGAAGCACATCTTAAAACTATCGGGATAGCCTTCAGGATGGCCACCGGGATAGTCGGCGTACGGCTTTGCCATTCTGCCGAGAAGTCCAGGATCCTTCGGGAGGAGCCCGTTTGCTCCATCTCGATTGCCCATCCAAAGATTGTTCGGCTCTTCGCTGTTCCAATAGAAAGACCCGGTTTGGCCACTCAGTTCGAAGCGTAGGCAATTCTTGCGACCAGCGCTCACCTGGCTGACGAATAGGTTGGCCCGAGCACCGTTGCTGAACCGGACGAGGACACTCCCGAGGTCTTCCGTTTCGATGGCAACCGGTTCGACTGCTTGGTTGTGGCTCGTGCCGCTAAAGGTTTGGACTTCTCCGATTGGCCGAAGTCGAGTGGGATAGACCGTTCGTAGATCGGCAAAGACCTCTTCAACTTGCAGCCCGGTGATGCTAGTCACGAGATCCATCCAGTGGGTTCCAATATCGGAAACGGCGCGAAGTGCGCCACCTTCCGATTTCAGGACTCGCCAGTTGTAGTCGGTCTCCTTGAGCAACCAGTCTTGAACGTAGCTCCCTTGAATGGAAAGCACCTGTCCGACGTCACCACGCTGCACCCGCTCTCGTGCCTCTAAGCAGACGGGGTAGTAGCGCATGTTGTAGTTGACCCCACACTGAACACTGCTCTCAGCTGCCCGTCGTACGAGGTCTGCGCTCTCCACAGAATTCATCGCAAGAGGTTTTTCGCAGAGGACATGTTTCCCAGCATCGATCGCGGCCACCGCCATCCAGTGATGATGTCGGTTCGGAGTAGTGATGTGTACAGAACTAACCTCGGGGTCGGCGAGGACCTCGTCATAGGTGGCGTAGCCACGTGGAAGATTGAGAGTCGAGGCTGCAGTCTTCGACTTTTCAGCTGAACTTCCTAAAATGCCAGTGACATGAATGCCTAGCCGACGAAGGGCTTCGGTATGCACAGGTCCCATAAAGCCTGTACCGATGATAGCAACACCAATTGAACTCATTCTTGTCTATCCAAACTAATCTGTCAAGTGACTAGCAAGCCTGCCAGCCATTGGCCGAACCTTTTGAAGTGGTCCGTGTCGATTCGTGAACTCATACGCGTCAGCTTCATAACTGGTGATCTCCATCCAAAGTGGCACGTCACCACGCGTGAAGCCGATGGCCTCAACCTGAAGCAGAGGCACTCCGGGCTTGACACGCAGAGCCCTCGCTATATCAGCGGTTGCAGCGACCGCGCGCAACGTTTCGTCGGCACCAGCAATCTCCAACCCGTATTGGACGGTCAAAAGTTCGTATAACGACCCTGTCAGCATCTTCTCGGTCAGATTCGGACAGAGGGAGCATCGAAGCCATCGATGCTCGTGTATGACAGGAAGGTAGTCGGCAAATCGAATTCTTATGAACTCATAGACCTTTTCGCCGGGTTCCAATTGAAGCTCTTCCGCAACTTCAGCGGGAGGCTTAGCCACGCTAAAAATGAGTAGCTGGGTGGACGGCGTGCGACCTGCAGAGAGCGCTTGCTGAGTAAAACTCACCATGCGGACCATGTCGACGGCAAGCGTCGCCGGTCGCACAAAGGTGCCAA
>JBBRHU010000366.1:0-3728 GCA_038222255.1 Fimbriimonadales bacterium
CGGGAATACACCAGAGGCTCTACGCGATGAATCGATCTCGTTGAACAAGGTTGCAAACATCCAAGAGCGGCAAGGCAGAATTCAAGAGGCACTTCAGAACTACTCTGAAGCACTCCAACTCAGGAGGGAAATACGAAAGCTGACCGGGGATACGCCAGAGGCTCTCCGCGATGAATTCGTGTCATGTTGGAAGTTGGCTTGCGCCACCGAAAGTGACGGGCAGGAGAGGTGGATCAAAACTGCTCTGGAAATTGCTCAATTCGGAAAATCAATATTCCCCGAGATCGCGGAGTTCACTGAAATGGAAGCTGAAGCACAAAAGAGACAACAGTCTCGAGAATCAACCCAATAGCTGTTGCGCACCTGGGCACTGGAGGTAGATCCGGTGCTCTGGTGATCCAAGGGCAACCGCTAGTGCAGTTTAGACTGGCACGCTTTGCTCAGCACCCACAACTCAATAAACTCCACCAATTGATCTTGGTGGAGTTTATTGAGGCTTTACGTTTACTTCTCGCGAAGCGGGAAACCGAGGGCCTTGAGGAGGACTCGGGCCTCTTCGTCGGTCTTTGCCGTGGTGCAGATGATGATATCCATACCTCGGATTCGGTCGAAGTTGTCGTAGGGGATTTCTGGGAAAACCAGCTGCTCTTTCAGACCGAGGGCGTAGTTGCCTCGACCGTCGAACGACTTCGGTGAGAGACCTTGAAAGTCTCGGATACGGGGGAGAACCACTGAAGCGAGTCGATCGAAGAAGTGGTACATCTGATCGTTCCGCAGAGTGACCTTACATCCAACCTTCATGCCTTCTCGAACCTTAAAGTTCGAGACCGACTTTCGAGCGGTGGTTGCAATCGGCTTCTGACCCGAGATCATTGTGAGGTCTCGGATGCTGTTATCGTGGTGCTTCGGATCCTTGTCACCTGCGCCCGTTCCCATGTTGATGATGATCTTATCAAGCTTGGGAAGCTGCATCGAGGACTTGTACTTGAAAGCCTCTTGGAGCTTGGGGGCGGCTTCCTCAGCGTACTTCTTACGAAGACGCGGCTTAGGAAGGGGGACGGGGCCGGTTGGGGCTACTTCTTTCTCTTTTCTTGCCATGATGTTCTGTTGCCTGAGTGCTGACCAGGCGCCTTACGGGGTCCCGGCAGAAGCGCCGGGACGATAACTATTTATCGATTCGCGACGATGGTTTCGCCGCTCTTCTTGGCGTATCGCACGATCTTGCCACTCTCGACTCGTCGACCGACTCGAGTGGGCGTTTTGTTGTCCTTCGGATCCAGGATCATCACGTTACTGATGTGGATTGCCGCGGGAATTTGGATTCGTGCAGATTTTTCGCCCTGGTACTTCGCCTTGCGGTGCTTGATCACAGCATTGAGCGGAAGGGGCTGATCCGGATTCTCCGGATTGTCTTTAAGGATGATGCACTTCTGCTCTTTGGGAGAGACCGCGGCAACGAAGCCGACTTGGCCCTTGTCCTTGCCAGCAATGATCATCACTTTGTCGCCGCTTCGAATCTTAAGCTTGACTGGGCGTCGTAGGTGCTTGAGTTCAGCTTTGGTTGCCATGGTTAGAGAACCTCCGGTGCAAGAGAAACGATCTTCATGAAGTCCTTATCTCGGAGTTCACGTGCGACCGGTCCAAAAATTCGGGTTCCGCGGGGCTCGCGGTTTGCCGGGTTGATTACCACGCAGGCATTTTCGTCAAAGCGAAGAGTTGAGCCATCTACTCGGCGAACAGGCTTCTTGGTTCGAACGATGACAGCCTTGATGACGTCACCCTTCTTGATAGGCATGTTCGGAGTTGCTGCCTTCACAGCTGCGACGATCACATCACCGATGCGACCATAGCGCGGTTGGGAGCCCTTTAGGACGCGAATACACATGACATCGCGTGCTCCCGAGTTATCGGCCACCTTGAGCCGTGTAAATTGTTGAATCATTTCAGTTTCCGTTCTTTGTCAGCGGCCATCTCTCGTAGGAGGTAGGCGTAACGAGCGTCTGAGCTCCACGGGGTTGGGGACCCTTTCCAGGGCCCCAACATAATTACTTGACCTTTTCGATGATCTGGGTGACTCGCCAGCGCTTGTCTTTGCTGATCGGTCGGGTTTCCATGATCTCCACGCGATCCCCTTCGTCACATCCAATTTCATCGTGCGCCTTAAATCGCTTCGACCGCAAAACGACCTTGCCGTATAGCGGGTGAAGCACTCGTCGCTCAATCTTGACCACAACGGTCTTTTCCATCTTGCTTGAGACCACGATGCCCTGACGGACCTTGCGGCGGCCTCGAGCTTCGTTTTCCGTGTTCTCTGCCATTAGTTGGTTCCTCCGCGCTTCTTTTCACCGATGAGGGTGAGCATTCGCGCGATGTTGTGTCGGCGGACTCTTAGGCCAGCCGTGTCTTTTAGTTGTCGAAAAACGAGATCGCGGCGAGCTTTGTAGAGCGCAGCTTGCTCGGCCTTAACCATATCCTCGAGTTCGGGGATGGTTTTGTCTCGCAGTTCAGAAGCCTTAGTTCCCTTCATAGTATTCCTCGCCTTATTCGGCGGCGGCCTCCTCGGCTACGGCGACCGGTTCGGTCTTCGCAGCTGCCTTGACTGGAGCAGCGGGCTTTGCAGCGTCTTGCTCACGTCGCGTAACAAACTTGCAGCGGATCGGCAGCTTGTGAACGGCAAGTCGCATTGCTTCCTTTGCCACTTCTTCTGTCGGTCCAGCCATTTCGAAAAGCACGCGATCTGGCTTCACAACAGCGACCCATCCCTCGATACCTGCCTTACCCTTACCCATACGGGTTTCGAGTGGCTTCTTGGTATACGACTTCTGGGGGAAGATGCGGATCCACACCTTACCACCACGCTTGATGTGACGGGTCATCGCAATTCGAGCGGCTTCGATCTGGCGGGATGTGATCCACGCTGGCTCTTGCGCTACGATGGCGAAGTCACCAAAGGCAATCGTGTTGCCCTGGGTGGCTCGACCCTTCATTCGGCCACGGAACATTTTTCTGCGGCCTTCTTTAACTCGCTTGGGCATCAACATTAGGCTTTTCCTCCATCGGGAGCGGTCTGAGTTGCGCCAAATGCTTCGCGTGGGCCGTCGTTGCGTCGATCATTGCGCTCGCTGCGCTCTGCTCGATCACGTCGATCTCGTCGGTCACGTCGTTGCTCTTGCTGGGCAAGTTCCATTTCACGCAGTCTGCGCTCAGGAAGAACTTCACCCTTATAGATCCACACCTTGCATCCAACTGATCCATAGACCGTGTGGGCAAAGGCAAAACCATAATCGATGTCGGCGCGAATGGTGTGAAGCGGGATCTTTCCGACCTTGTCGCCTTCACGTCGTGCGATTTCCGAACCACCAAGTCGTCCAGAAACCTGGATCTTGATGCCTCGACCATTGAGCCGCATTACACGGGTCATGGCTTGTCGCATTGCGCGTCGGTGGCTAATTCGCTTTTCGAGCTGGATGCAAACGTTCTCGGCGACGAGCTGAGCATCAAGCTCAGGCTGTCGGACTTCGGTGACGTTGACCTGCACACCCATCGTCTTGTCCTCTTTTCGGACCATACGATTCAGGATGTCGGTGAGCTCATCGATGCCCTTTCCGCCTCGTCCAATGATTGCACCTGGGCGAGCGGTGAAGATGTTGACCTTCACTCGGTTCGCGGCACGCTCAATTTAAACGCGGCTCACATTGCCGAGGCCAGTACGCTTCTTCATCAGCAAA
>JBBRHU010000367.1:0-3722 GCA_038222255.1 Fimbriimonadales bacterium
CGAGCGCCTCTATCTGCATTCTAAACGCCTCAAGGTCACTCTCAACAACATAAGCAGAATCCTGGGTTGCCGCTTCGGCTGCCTCAACTTGCGATTCTGTCACTTGGTCTTCTCGTCCTGATTCCGTCATATCCAAGTTTCAATTCTACCGTCGTATGGTGGTGTCAGGCCTCCGTGAACAATTGCGTAGGCCACCTGAGGTTATGGCGCGGGCTCCGCGGTGTCGCCAACCAACCGGGCAGTTCGATTTCTTGCGATGGATGCGACCCAGACACCGGAAATCACAACGACAAGACCCAAAACCTGGAGCGTCGAAGGGGTTTGCTTTAGAATCAAGATCCCGAAAAAGGTCGCGAGAATCGGCACAAAGAACTGATACATCGTTGCACGACCGGTTCCGATTTTCCTGACTCCCTCGTAAAAGCAAACGAATGCGAGCACGCCAGAGCAGAAGACAACCTGTGCAAGATTTGTCCAGGTCACCCACGTGAACTCATGCCAGGGAACCTTCAGCAAGTCTGGCCCACCATAGATCAACAGAATCGGGAGCGCGCCTGGCATCGAGATCGTCAGGACCTGAATGGGAGAAAACTTCGTCAGATACGGCCTGCCCAACACCGTCGCGCAAGCCCAAACCAGCGCGGAAAGCAGCACGAGACCGTTTCCGAGCATAGGATTTCCAGCGGCACTAACGGCGTGATGAGTTCCTCCCAAGAGCACCAACGTGACTCCTGCAAAAGAAATGAACGTCGCGACTAAGATCCCCACCGTTAGCTTTTCCTGCTTGAACATCGCGGCAATCAGAACGGTAAAGATAGGCGCCGTGGAGAGCATGATCGCAGTTTCTGCTGGTGTCGTTCGGGCAAGGCCCTCCAAGAACGGGATCATGTAAAGACCCATGCTCATCATTCCGACAAGCAAAAAACGGAAGTAGCCCTCCTTCGGTGGTCGAATCGATTCCCCTCGAATGCGACAGAGCCCAGCAAGCGCCAGCCACATGAGAATGAACCGGAAAAGAGAGACCGCGCTCGCGGGCATCTGCTGATAGACGAGCTTTAACGAAACAAAGTTAAAGCCCCAGCAGATCACCATGAGCACCAGGGGGATGCAAATCTCGAACTTGCGCGCTGGAGCCTTCAGAGATTGCGCCCTCGATGAACAGTGACTTGGATCGGCGAATGTGCTTCAAGTTCTGCATCTACGATCAAGAAATCAGCGAGCATCCCAACCTCCATCCCACCCATCACATCCACATCTTGGTTTGCGATCGCTCCACCTTTGGTGTAGCCGTCGACTGCTTCCTCCAAGGTGATGTTCTCCAGCGCATCGAATCCGGCAGGGCGGGAGGTGGCAGTTGATATTCCGATCCAAGGGTCACCCACGACGATCGGACGATCAGAACTAAGTGAGATGGGCACGCCGGCGTCAATCACCGAGCGAATCCGTTTCAGCTTGCTCGTTCGAGCATCGCCAAGCTGACGTCGATAGGCGTGTCCGAATCGGTGGAGAAACTCTGGCTGGAAGGTGCAGTGAACCCCAAGGTTCGCCATCCTTTCGATCTGTGCATCGCTCAAAATCATTGCGTGTTCGATCCGGTGTCGACTCGGATCTTGAGTCTGGGAGTAGGCATCGAAAACGAGGTCGGACGCATAGTCACCAATAGCGTGAATGGCAACTGAGAAGCCCTGCTCATCCGCCGTCCGAACCATTTGGTTTAGCCGCTGAGGAGAGTAGATGATTTGCCCACTCACTTCCCTGCCGTCAGCGGAGACGTCAACCGTCTTCGCTCTCCGAGAAATGACATAGCCTTCTGGCTTGACTCCCTCGTAGCTGCCATAGATTGCCGCCGTAGCAGATCCAATCGCACCATCGGCAAAGATTTTGACTCCGATCACCTTCGTTTCGGTTGGATCGAACTCCGAAACGAGCTCGTCGTAACGCTCACGTTCGATCGCTCTCGGTCCGAGGAGAGTTGCCCACTGAATTGAGAGCCGAATCCGAACGGCGCAGCCGCGATCAGCCGCAATTTTGTATGCTTGAAGTTCCTTATCGAGGTCAAACCGCCCCGTCATCATGTCCGTCGCGCACGTGATCCCGAATGTCGCCATCGATTCTCCAGCGCGAAGAATCGCAAGCACCATTTCCTCCAAGTCCGGAGACGGCGCCTTAGCCGTCACATACTCGTGCGCGGTTTCGAGCAGCACGCCAGTCATCCTGCCATCTTGACCTCGCTCGTAAGTGCCTCCCTCAGGATGAACCGTCGAGTCGTCCACGCCTGCCGCCCGCAAGGCTGCCGAATTCGCAACGCTCGCGTGGCCGTTATAGTGTCGCAACAAGATCGGTCGAGTCTGAGAGATCAGATCTAGATCCTCGCGAGTGAGATGAACCCCATCCGAGAACCGGGTCTGATCGTATTGCACAGCGTGGAGCCACCCTTCGGGATGAGCCGGGTGCCAATCTCGAAGGTGATCAAGCACTTCTTCCCTCGACCGACACGTGTTGAGGTTCAGTTTCAGGAGGTCAAGGCCGGCGGGAAGGATATGGCAATGAGAATCGATGAAACCTGGCAGAACGATTTTGCCGCCAAGGTCAACGACTTCCGCGCAGGGAGCTGCTGCCACGAACCGACCTCGTTCGACGCCGAATTCCAATGGCAATCCCGTTCGCCAGCAGACAGTGTTAACGTAGTGCTTCAAACTCCAATCTCCGTAGCTACGCGCTCTCCGCTCTCAACAGCTCCTTCAATGAATCCGCTCCACTGAGAGGTGTGATCGCCGGCGAAATGGATCGGGCCGATGGGGGTGCTAATGTGCTTCCAGTGGTCAAGCACGAACCCCTGTGCGAGGTAGCAGAAGCCTCCACGCGCATATCGATCATGGATCCAGTCGATAAACCACCCTTTCACAAATGATTCTCGAATCTCGGGAAAGAGGCTCTCTAACTGAGTCAGTGAAACTTCCAGCGGGTCTGCAGACTCGGCCAGCCTAGCAGCCCCCGAGCCACAGGAATAGATCATAAGGATGGGAGCTCCACCCGAGAGCGTGCCGTCCCAGGTCTGCATGATGTCTAGGTCGCAGTGCATCCCACCGTTCCAATCCATATCTCTCCACCACGGGCGGCTGAACTGCAGAGCGATCTTGATCGAGCGTCCCATCGGACACGCTTCGATCGCACATCGCTTTTCTTTGGGCATCGCCGGATCAAAAACAACTTCTTCGAGGGCCCTTGGCGGAAGGGTAAGAACGACTCGATCGAAAGACTCGTCGAAGTCAGCAAACCGGAGGGTCACCTTTCGATCAGAAATTGATACTCGATGCAGTTCAGCCTCGAATCGAATCTCACAACTGAGCTTGCCAGCGATCAACTCGCAAAGGCGAGTCGCCCCGCCAGGAAATTTGAATGCGCTCATCTCGGCCCCAGTTTCTCGGTCGAGATAGTTCATGTACCCAGCCAGCCAGCCGAGGAGGCCGATGTGTTCCGCGTCCTCGCCTTCGTCTGACCGCAACCGATTGCCAATCCAAAATGATCCCTCCGCCGAAACGACGTGATCGTGCAGAAAGTCGGCGAGGCTCCTCGCATCGAGTCCTTCCTCCTGCGTATTCATCCACGCAGGTCGCTTTAGCCGCTGGCATAGCGCTCGCGCGGCAGCCTCGACTCGAAGGTCGTCTTCTAGCGCTTGTGGCCAGACGTGACTCTCGATCGACATCTGATTTCGAAAGTAA
>JBBRHU010000368.1:0-3666 GCA_038222255.1 Fimbriimonadales bacterium
ACTCAGCAAAGAGGTCTCGAATCTTCAGGAGAAGCTCGAAGCTCGAAAGCTGATCGACCGCGCCAAGGGAATTCTCATGGCCGAGCACACGATCAACGAAGCAGAGGCTTATCGACGGATTCAGATCCAGTCGATGAACCTCCGCAAGTCGATGCGAGAAGTCGCAGAAGCGATCATCCTCGCAAAGTCTATCTAGGGCAGGGCCACGGTTAGGGCGGTAACTTTCTGGTTTCCGCCCCAACCCCCAAAGACCGCTACTCGGTCGAGAATCGCTCGCGGAGCCACGTCGCGCGAGAATCCTAGCAGTTTTCCATCAAGAAAGAACCACCAACCGCCTTCACGCCTTGACCAGCGTATCGTGTGCTTTCCAGGCATGATCTTCGCAGGTTCGTCGCCCACTTCGTTGCCAAGGAATCTAAGTCGAGCAACTCGGTTACCGTAGCCACCAGCGAATGCGACAAAGCCATCATCCACGGCCAGCTTTTGCGCACGCGTGTAAGCCCCGGCGACCAAATCCGAACTGCCTTGCATCTCTGCGACAAGGTCGAAGTCTTTCAGAGCTAGCCCATCGATGTAGATCGCTGAGTCAGCGCCCGCGTGTGTCCACGCGCCATCCGAGATCTTCCAATCGGGCGACAGCTTAACCTTCGCGTTTCCGGGTCGATATGTAGTCTGCTTCGGCAAAAGCGCGACGATCTGCGGTGGCGCAGCGGGCAGCGGAATCTTGCCGATCGGCTCGTCCATCTTGCACCAAAACAGTGAATACGGTTGCCACAAAGCGAACGCTCGCCCTGCCTCGTCGCTAATAGAGACATTCACCCCGATCTCTCGCCCACCACCTTTCCAGAACCATGTGCCCTCTCCGCCGTTTGGATAGCTGAACTCGATAAGCCGGCTGTTCTCAGCCGACTTAGACCTCCACCGAACCGGAGTGATGCTGCCAAACGAGGGCTTAATCTCAATCGCTCCCGCTCGGGGTCCAGCACCCGCACTCGTGATCGCAGAATTTATGAGGTCAAACCCCACCACCCCGACCCCAGAATAGACTCCGAGCCCTTCGCCGTCGAAGACCGCGTGAATGTTCTTCCAAGATCCAGTGATCTCAAACGAACCGTAATACGCGAATTCGTCGTGACAGTGCTTGAATGTTACTGTCAGCGGTCCCTGCTGGATTTTGCCCGCGACAGGAATGTTTGCCCAATCGCCGCCCTCGCCATCAACGACAACCGAGCTAAATGGAATGTTTGACCGGAAGGCAACCAATGGATTCGGGTTCAAGCTATCAGGGATACCAAGCCCAGTCGAGTCCGCTTTCTTTGGATTTGGCATCAGCAAGCCGTTGTTGGCTGGGCGTACCCAACTTGTCTGCAGGGGTCCAGGTGCCCAAGTGGAGAGCATCACCTTTTTGAGGTCACTCATCTCGCCGTCGGTCGATGCTTTCTTGGGGTCACTCCCAAATCGTTTCTCGTCCAGCGGGAGCCGTGGATCAGCATCAGGAACCCCGTCGCCGTCCGTATCGGTGACAACTTCGGTTTTGCCGAACATGCATCTAAGCCACTGAATCGGTGATAGCTTACGATCCCAGAAGGCCATGACATCCCAATGCTCGCCATGTCGCCCAGTGGTTGTCCAGGCGTTTTCGTCGTAAGTTTGATCGCCTTTCAAGGTGCGCTTTCGAGGTGCAGGATGATTGAAGACGATCCGCTCATCTTCTCGGTCCGCTAGGAAAAAGCTTCCAGAGGACTCAAGCTGGTGATGAAGCTCGTGAGTTGGGAGCCAAGCCGAGTCGCTTCCTGCTAGGAACTGGCTTCGCCCCGGCGTACCGCGGGGAAAGTCATCAAGACCATAAGTGCCACCCCCGCTCGAATAGAATTCCCATGCTTGCGCTCGTTGATTCCACCTTCGTGGCCATGCCATTTCAATCTGGTGAGCATAGGGAAAGGGCTCGACAACCGGTTCTTTCAAGGTCTTCGATACGTGCTTCGTGTCGACGATCGTGAAATCACCTCCGCCCGGACCACTGAAGTCTTTGCCTGCGTAAGATCGGCACTCCGGCCAACCCCGAAAGAACGGATCTGCTGTCTGCGCTTCCGGCCCCCATCGTTGCCATCTGTCGTCAACGAAAAACTGGTAGTCCACCCAGAGCCGCATCCCCGAGTTCACCCAAAAGAATCGCGCACTTAGAGCGAATTCAGATTTGATCTTTTCAATCTCTTTTTGAGTAATGCGCGGGGGTAGCGGCGCAGGGTTGTTCGGGTTGACCATCGACGATTCGACGTTGATCACGTTGGGCATCAACAGCACCTTTACAGGGAGGCGGATGATCGTTTTCTTGCCCTTTGGTGCAAGCGTCGAGAACGAGTATTCGCGTCGGAAAGCGCCACTTGCGCCCCAGTCCTTGTCTTTCTGAACCGGTGTGGTCGTGGGATCGTAGACGCGGTAGTAGTAGCGCTTCCCTGGGGTCAGGCTACTGAGCGTAATGATGTGCCGCGTGGATTTTGTCGAGTCGGCCGCGATAACGCGCACCGTGCCGTCTGGCTTCTGCTTCCAAGCTATCCTCGGCATGATCCCCTCTCGTATCTCGACTCTCGTCTCGCACGGCCCTTGGGTGGCATATTCAAGAGTCGCGCTTGTCGAGGTGAGCTTGGAGACGGGGTGTCCAGGATCGAAAAGCGATCGTTCGTCTCCCGAAGCTTGGGGAGGCGCGATGACGGCCAAGGCCAACATACACAGCATCAAGGTGAGTTTAACACCCTCATTCAGCAGAAGAAGACGCAGATCCTCCGAGTTTGGCTAAACTGCACCATGCCATTCGTGGTCCGATCTGTCCGCCTCCTTGGCGTCGTTACCTCGCTCCTCTCGGTAGGCGTCGTCGCCTGCGCCCAAGAAACTCTCCAATCTATGCCTCGATACGACCGATATCAAAGAGTCGCCCGCGAGATGGGCTCGACGTATAAGTCTGGTGCGGTCGCTTTCAGCTGGGACAAGAGCAGTGGGTTTGGAACCTTCACCGACAAAGAAGGCAAGCTCATTCGCTTCGATGCAAAGGATGGAAAGCTCTCGCCAACTGAGGCAGCTGCGACTGCCGAAGCTGGCGCACGGCCTGCCCGACGTCGTGGTGGTGGCGCGCCGCAGCGGGGAAGACAAAACGATCAGGCCGCATCAAAGGACGACTGGCTCGCATTCGCAAAAGACCGAAACGTGTTCGTCAAACCGAAAGGTGTTGAAGAGCCGATTCAGATTACAAAGGACGGGAGTGCGGAGAAGCGGATCAAATACGGTACGGCGAGCTGGGTTTATGGTGAAGAGCTCGGTGTCAGCGATGCAATGTGGTGGTCACCAGACGGTCAGTATTTAGCTTTCTACCGATTTGACGAAAGCGAAGTAAAAGACTTTTTCCTAGCGATGAATCAGACGCAGGTTCAAACCGCGCTTGACCAAGAGCCATATCCGAAAGCTGGCGCGCCGAATCCGAAGGTCAACCTTCTTGTCTACAACCGAAACACCAAGCAACTGACCACGATAAATTGCGGCCCCGCCGACGGAATCGGGCATTACGTGTACGACGTTCGCTGGTCGCCAAAGGGGGATGAACTGCTGTTCAACCGGACCAATCGCAAACAGAACGAAATCGACGTTTGTTCGGTCGACCCGCAAAGTTCAAAA
>JBBRHU010000369.1:0-3657 GCA_038222255.1 Fimbriimonadales bacterium
TGACGAGGGCAAGCCACTGACGCACGAACTACGACGAAAATTCCACGGCTTTATGAATGCTGCACTTGGGAGCTTCACTCACGCTGGGCTTGTACCTGGTAGTGCTGATTGCCTCAAACTCTTTTCTGAGTCGATGTAGTCTAAACTCAAGACATGGGTACGACGCTTGGCTTCTATGGAGCCGCTCAGACCGTGACCGGTTCACGTCACCTTCTCCGCACTTGCGGAAAAACGATCCTGATTGATTGCGGCTTGTTCCAAGGTGGACGAGAACTACGCGATCTGAACTGGGCGGACTTCCCGGTTCCTCCTCACGAGATTGATGCTGTTGTGATTACTCACGCACACGCTGACCACATTGGTTGGCTACCCCGACTCGTCAAGCAGGGTTACGAAGGACCGATCTATGCGACTCCTTCGACCATTGCCTTGTCTCGAATCGCCCTTCCTGACTCGGGCCGTCTGCACGAAGAGGAGGCAAGATTTGCGAACAAGCACGGTAACCGCCACGGGTTCGCACTCCCCCTGTACACCGAGCAAGACTCGTATGCCTGCCTCAAGAAGTTCAAAAAAGTGCCATTCCATGAGTGGCATGAACTCCCCGGAGGGGCTCAATTCCGATATCACCATGCAGGACACATCCTCGGGTCTGCGTTTGCTGAGATCGTGCTTGAAGACGGCACCAATATTCTCATGTCAGGCGACCTTGGGCGATTCAACACGCCGGTCATCATGGATCCGGAGACGATGACTCATGCCGATTATCTGGTCGTGGAATCCACCTACGGTGATCGAATCCACCCCACCGAAGATCCGCTGAATAAGCTTGAGTCAATCTTGCGCGATGCAATGGCTAGTGGATCGGCAGTGCTGATTCCCTCCTTCGCGATCGGTCGAACTCAAGAGTTGCTTTATTACTTCCGACTTCTTCAGGACGCTGGGCGCATGCCTAGAATCCCGATCTTCATCGACTCTCCCATGGCGGTCTCCGTAACTCAGGTCTACGCCGAGAGCAAAGATGACCACGATGAAGACATGAAAATCTCGCTGGAGCAAGGCAGGAGTGAACTTGAACCCAGCGGAGTCCAGTTTGTTCGCGACCGAGAGCAGTCAAAGGCACTGAACAACCAGCCTGGTCCGCTTGTTATCGTGAGCGGAAGCGGCATGGCGAACGGAGGGCGAATCACTCACCATCTACTCCGTCGGCTGAGCGACCCGTCTACAATCGTGCTCTTCACGGGTTACCAGGCTGAGGGGACGCTCGGACGTCGGTTGATTGAAGGCGACCCCACGGTGCACATCTTCGGCCAAGAGGTCACGGTTCATGCCCGGATTGAGAGAATGAACGCTCTGTCCGCGCACGCAGACCAGGGCGAGATCATGAAATGGCTCAAGGGTTTTCAAGTTGCCCCCAAAGAGACGTTTATCGTTCACGGAGAACCACCCGCGCAGGAAGCACTCGAGGCGAAAATCGTCGAGGATCTCGGATGGAACGTCACAATCCCGACTCATGGCCAGGAATTCAAGCTGAACTAGGTATGAAAATAGTCATTCTTGATAGCTTCCCCACGAACGCGGGCGACCTTGATTGGTCGCCCCTAGCCGTACACTGCGAGGTCGTGACGTTCGAGTCAACGGCTCCTTCCGAGGTGGTGGACCGGTGTGCAGGGGCACAAATCGTGCTGACTAACAAAGTAGCGCTTGACGCTGCGACAATCGCTTCGTTGCCCGATCTTAGGATGATCCAAGTCCTCGCGACTGGCTACAACGTTGTTGATGTGGCCGCAGCGAAGCGGGCTGACGTGACGGTTTGCAATGTGCCCGCCTACAGCACGGCCTCGGTCGCACAGCACGCAATTGCGCTGCTGCTCGCCCTTACTAATCGAGTGGAAACTCACGCCGCCTCCGTGAACCGGGGAGAGTGGACGGCGGGTGGAGTTTGGTCATATTGGAACACCCCTCTGTTGGAGCTCGATGGGAAGACACTGGGCATCATCGGCTTTGGAGCAATCGGCTCGCGAGTCGCGAAAATCGCCGACGCACTAGGAATGAAAATTCTGGTGGCTGAACGGGTCGGCAGATCCTGCAGCTATCCACAAGCTCCGCTTGAAGCCCTCTTTCAGATGGTGGACGCCGTCACTTTGCACTGCCCACTCTCTCCGGCAACCCAAAACCTGATCAACGCCGATCGACTCTCCCGGATGAAGCCGACAAGCTACGTGATCAATACCGGCCGGGGGCCGCTGATTGACGAGTCTGCGCTAGCACAAGCACTCCGCGATGGCACGATCGCGGGTGCGGCCCTTGATGTCTTGAGCAAGGAACCTCCACTCGCAGACAACCCCCTCATTGGGTTGCCGAATTGCCTGATCACTCCTCACCACGCTTGGGCGTCATTCGCGGCGCGCTCCCGGATGGTGGAGGTGATCTTCCGGAATGTTGGCCAGTTCATGTCAGGGCATCCGCAGAACGTGGTCAGCTAGCCGAGCAAAGCTCGGTCTGCATCGATCTTTGACATGACCTCACCGAACGCGACGAACAAGCCTTCGATCGCTCGGATGGGGTTCCCTTTGAACGGCCAGAGATATTGATCTCTGGCTGAATACGCCTCCCGATTCCGTTGGCCGAGCAATACGTAGGCTCGTGGAGGAAAGACATTCCTGCTCTTGAATGAAATCGCAACCCTCTCTTGAGTCGCATCAAGTTTGTCGATTCCAATCTCCTTCGCTTCGAGGCGCAACGCCATGATCGAAAAGGCATTTTTCACTTCAATCGGGGGTCGACCGTAGCGATCCTCCACCTCGGCCTGAACTTCACCCAATCGATGCATATCCCGGCAACTCATCAGTTGTTGGTAGTAGTACAGCCGCTGAGCCTGGTCGCGAATGTAGCCTTCTGGCAAGAGGGCCACAACCGGGACTTCAAAAACGGGTAGCGGAGCTAGGGCCGCGAGGGGATCCTTCGATTCTTCAGACGGCAGTTCGCCGTCGACGGAGTTCTTCAAAAGCTGAACGGCATCATTGATGAGTTGCGTGTACAACTCATAACCAATGGCTGCCATTGAGCCATGCTGCTTTGCGCCGAGAAGTTCACCAGCACCGCGGATCTGGAGGTCACGAAACGCAAGTGAGTAACCCGAACCGAGTGATGAGAATTCTTGGAGAGCCGTAAGTCGTTGGAAGGCGTTCTCAGAAAGATCCTTCCGATGGTCGTACATAAAGTAGGCGTAAGCTTGACGATCCGATCGGCCGACGCGTCCACGCAACTGGTACAACTGCGACAGCCCAAGTCGGTCGGCGTTATCAACAATCAACGTGTTTGCGTTCGAAATGTCGATTCCGTTTTCAATGATCGTGGTGGAAAGGAGAATGTCGATCTCTCCTTTTACGAATCCGACCATGATTGGCTCAAGCTCCTTTTCGTGCATTTGCCCGTGGCCAACTCCAATTCTCGCCCCAGGAACGAGCTTCTGAAGTCGCTCGGCGACGTGCAGAATGGACTCAACTCGGTTGTAAACGTAGAAGACCTGCCCACCACGAGCCAGTTCACGGAGAATCGCTTCACGGACAACCTCGCGAGAGTAAGCGCGGACGTATGTTCGGACCGGAAGTCGACCTGGGGTCGGGTCGTTGATCAGCGACATCTGTCGGATATCCA
>JBBRHU010000370.1:0-3647 GCA_038222255.1 Fimbriimonadales bacterium
GTGTGGAAATGCACGATCGACAAGAGCAGGTAGAGACCTAACCTCAAGAGCGCTCCAAGTTGGTTTAGCATCCAACAAGTCCAGGCAGCGACCTTGCCGTGATGGAACAGGAAGTAGAGCTCTTTCCCGAGGTTGTATCTCGCTATCCCTAACCATGGATTCGATTTGCTACTTGAGCCAAGGTCATGAATGAACTTAGCCTCGGGCTCTAGGACGATGCGGCCATGTTCCTCTAACCTTCGACAGAGATCTGTATCCTCGCAGTAAAGGAAGAATCGCTCGTCGAAGGTCTCCAATTTCGCACGGACCATCATCGCGGCACCCATCACCTGCGGAGTCTGGGGGGTATGGCCAGAACTGAGTAACCGATCTGTGTTCCAGTAGCCTTCGCGACCAAGCTTCTGAAGCACCTTCTCGATTAAGCTCTGCTCAAGGAACACTCGCCCAATCGTCAAGTGGTTCGAGCTGCACTGCTGATTCCGACCGTCGGGCCACAAAAGGAGTCCACCCGCCGCAACGATTGTATTATCAGCGAACACCGATGCAAGCTTCTCGATGGCACCTGGTTCGGCGTATGCATCGCTGTTTAGATACAGCCAGAAGCTTCCTGTGGCGACGATTGAGCCCCGGTTGTTGGCCGCACCAAACCCCAAGTTCTCGGAGTTTCGGATCAGTTTGGCGTGTGGAAATTCCAGCTCGACCATATCTGCGGAGCCATCAGCCGAGTCATTGTCGACGACGATGACCTCGTGGACGTCCGTCAGACAAGTCAGGCAGCGGCGCAATTTATCGATCGTATTGAAACTCACCACGATCACACTAACTTCCGAGGCAGCCGATCCGCGAGTTTCCATCTGTTGGATGCTACAATACTCGTTCTATGGGTAAACCAAACCACTTCACTCAGGAGGGCCTAACCAAGCTCAAGGCCGAACTGGAAGAGCTGAAGGGACCCGTCCGGATGCGCGTTGCAGAAGCAATTCGGGAGGCGAAGGCGCACGGAGACCTGCGAGAGAATGCGGCCTATCACGAAGCCAAGCTCAACCAGACCCGACTTGAGGGGAGAATCTCTGACCTTGAACGGGCGATCCAGACCGCAAAGGTTGTGGAGCGGCCAAAAGGGTCAGAGGGCACCGCGCAGATCGGCTCCAAAGTCACGCTTCTGGATATGGAGTTTGACGACGAGCTCGTGCTCACCCTTGTTGGTGCCTTCGAAGCAGATCCGACTCGAGAGCGCATTAGCATCTCCTCTCCACTTGGTGTGGCTATTACTGGTCAAGTGGTTGGTGCAGAAATTGAAGTGGCAGCCCCAGGCGGCGTAACCAAATATCGCGTCCTTAAAGTAGATTAAGGACATGAGGAACCGATCCGGAGTTTTGCTTTTGGCTGGCGCAGTTTTCAGCGTCACGATTGTCGGCTGCGGTTCCTCAACAGGGACAACTGAACCTGCAGCTGACCCCGCGACTACGACCGCACAAGCTGAACTTGTTGGCGCTCCAACTTCGGTCGCGAGAGGGAAGCTCGCATTGCTACGCGACGCTGCACGGCTCTACCTCGGAGAAAACTGGGACGCTGCGGTCGATTTTTCGCCGGCTCCTAAGCCTTCGTTCGAATTCAACGACCTGCCGAACGGCTTCAAGTCGCCTCCCTACCGGGTTCGCGGTTGGGAGAAGGGAAGCTTGAGCTTTGGGACGGTCTTGTACGAAGGTCGCATTGCCGTGGCCATGAGCCAGAATGACCGCGGAACGGCAGAAGACCTCGGAGATTTGGTCCTGCGTTATGAGCAGGTCTACGGCCCGGCAAAGATGGTGCCGGGGGCCAAAGTTAACTACTGGTTCTGGGCCGATAACACCACTCGGTTGATGGTCTGTGGCCTCAAGAAGAAGGAGATCGTCAAGATCACGGTCGCCCTAGGCGACGAAGTCCCGTGCGATGCGCTGGGAATTAGCCAAGAGTCTGCCGAGCGAGATCGAGCCAAAGTCGATGCCAAAGTCTTAGCCGACGAAGGCGAGCCCGCCAGAAAATAAAGCCATACTTTTTCCGTGCGTTGTTGCATCGTAATCCCCGCCCGAATGGCCTCCACCCGATTCCCAGGCAAGCCCCTGATCGACCTTGGCGGCAAGCCCATGATCCAATGGGTGTACCAGAAGGCTCTCGCATCGGGCATTGCTGAGCGAGTCCTAATCGCAACTCCCGACGAGGAAATTCTTGTGGCCTGCGAGGGTTTCGGGGCGGAGGGGATTCTGACCCGAGACGATCATCCAAGCGGTACTGATCGGATTGCCGAAGTCGCAGAACGCGTGGTTGCCGACGTGTACGTGAACGTCCAAGGCGACGAACCAATGGTGCCCTCCGAATCGATTGTCGCTTGTGCAGAGCCATTGTTGAGTGACTCATCGATTCAGATGGGCTCAATTTGGACACCATGCCCAGTCGAAGACTGGGATAACCCTGCGGTTGTGAAGGTCGTGACCGACCTTGCCGGATACGCCCTATACTTCTCCCGGCACGGCATCCCCTTCCCGCGCGGTCTACGATCCACTGTGAAGCGACACGCGGGCCTCTATGCCTTTCGAAGAGAGGTGCTTCAAGCCTTTGCAACCTGGGAGCCATCAGAACTTGAGCGCGCCGAGGGGCTCGAGCAACTCCGGTTCCTGGAGCATGGAGTGCGAATCATGATGTCTGAGACGGTAGGCTCGGACGTCGGAATTGACACGCCTGAGCAGGCGACCGCGTTACGATTACTGTTGCATCCATAATTTGTGGTCGCTACAACTCAAAGAAAAATTCGATAATTTCGCAAATAGTGTTGGTTTAGGTACTCCTTACTCGTTCTACTCTCTGACCTAAGCCTCAAAGCTCAGAAAGCGATGCCAACCTCAACGCTTGCGAGCATAAAAATGTGCGGTCTTGCGGCGATCCAGGGATTTGTTGCATATCGGTCAAAGGAATAAGAAATGAGCATCTACTTTTCAACTCGTCCCCATCTGATCAGAATCGCGGTCTCCACGGCTTTGGTCTTTGGGTCTTCGCTCGCCGGCGCAGAAGAAGTCGTTAACCCAACTGAATACGTGCCGCTACCTGTTGGGATGTCAGTTTCCTCGACTAGCTCTAGCTTGAGGGATCAAGAGGGCAAGGCTATTTATAAGTTTAAAGTAGGAACGGGCAGCTTCGACGTATTCCAATCGCTGCTAGCTGATGATGTGCAGCTAACCGATCACCTGTTCCGATTTTCAGGCTTGAGCTCGGTTGTCAGCGCCAAGTTGGCTTTCCCGGGTTCCTCTGTTGGTGCGACGCAGCAGCTTGATACGGTGTTCGTGGATGAGTGGAGATACTTGCGGGTTCCCGTCACGATTAAGGGTGCAACAGGGTCGTCTTCTGTTGCTGCGGTAGCTTTGGTGGGTCGTGGCGTTAGACTGTCATTTGCAGACAAGTTGGCTGGAATTGACGTTAACCTAGGGCTGGGTTCAGTCGGGCTGACCGGGAATCTCAAATCATCGGTGTCAAAGATTTCGTTCGAAGCGTTCGGGTTCACAACCTTCGCACCGATAAATCTTGATACCAATGCCGACGGTGTTCTCAACGCTAAAGGCCTCGCCAAGTCGTGCATTGACGCTTTCAACGCCTATATGTCTTCTTTGAAGGAC
>JBBRHU010000371.1:0-3646 GCA_038222255.1 Fimbriimonadales bacterium
GCGTAGCAACCGCCTTCAACGTTGAAGACTCCGGTGTCTGTCCAACCATGCTCGTCGTCACCGATGAGCTGTCGAGCCGGATCCGCAGAAAGCGTTGTCTTGCCGGTACCACTCAAACCAAAGAAGAGTGCGGTATCGCCATCGGCTCCGATGTTCGCCGAACAGTGCATGCTCATCACGCCCTTGAGTGGGAGCAGATAATTCATGATCGTGAAGACGGACTTCTTCATCTCGCCGCCATACTCTGTTCCCGCGATCCAGACTTCCTTATTGGCGAGGCTCAGTGCGATGATGGCGTCGCCCTTGGTTCGATCAGTGGCGGGGTCCATCAAGAGCTTGCCCATGTCCACAACTGTCCACTCTGGAGTGAAACTTGCCTCCTCGGCTTCAGTCGGTCGAATCAATAGCTGCTTGATAAAGAGGGCGTGGTAGGCACGCTCGACGATAAAGCGAACTGCAATGCGGTGGTCTGGGTCTGCGCCACCGAAAGTATCGATAACATAGATCTTCTTGCCCTTCGTGTATTCAGCGATCTTCTCGCGGATGTGGGCAAAGTCTTCGGGCGACAATTCGTGGTTGTTCTCCCACCAAATCTGCGCTTCCGAACCAGGCTCTCGAACGGTGTGCTTGTCCTTCGGCGTCCGGCCGGTGTACTTGCCGGTGTAAGCGACAACAGCACCGTTGTCGGCTAGGCGGCAGTCATCTTCGATGAGACAGGCTTCGATAAGCGATTCGACGGATGGGTTTTTGATCACCTCGGTTGCGTGATCCAGAACGGTTGAAATCTTCAATTGGGTCGACATCATTGGCGTATCCCCGGAACATCTAGGTCGGCGTTATGAGTCTCCTCAACCGGGGTTCCTAGTTCTGGACATTTTACCTTTGACCGGAGCCTAATTCAGGACTGAACCGCAGCCGCTAGGCGAGTTCGGTGTAGTCAACATCACTGTTAGACCACCCGCCGTCAACTCGGAGCACCTGACCTGTCATGTTTGGAATACGCCCAGAGACCAGGCTATAGATTGCTTCAGCGACTTCACTTGCCTCGGAAACTCGTCGAATGGGGAGGCGCTTTTCGACCTTCTCACGTCGCTCTCCAACCAAGGACTGCCTGCTCATTTCGGTAAGTGTAAAGCCGGGCGCGACTGCATTGACTAGCACGCCTTCTGGACCAAGCTCGCGCGCTGCGTTGCGCGTCAAAGCTTCAATCGCTGCCTTCGTTGACGCGTAAGCTGCTCGGTTATAGCCGCCGATCGCCGCATGGCCGGAGGAAAGGTTAACAATGTGTCCCGCCCTTTGGCTCACCATTTGACGCCCGGCGAGTTGGATTCCATTGAAGGTCCCGCCGACGTTGACTTTCCAGACCGTCTCGAACCGCTCAGGAGTAGTTTCGAGAATGTGGGTCCGCTCAATGACTCCGGCATTGTTGATAAGCACATCAATCCGCCCAGTCGCGAGCATGAACTGGTCAAAGCAATCTTTGAATGATGCGGCAGATGCCACGTCACCTTCGAGAGCAAGCTCAACGCAATCGGGGTCATCGTAGCTCAAGTCAATGCCGCCGACAAACCAGTCCTCTGCGATAAACCGCTGACAGATTGCCGCCCCGATGCCACGAGCTGCCCCCGTGACGAGGACGGTGCGCCGAACAGATTGGGCGGAAGTCATGGTCTTGAGTATGGCGCGACTTGGGTCCAGTAAGATCTAGCAGAACCATGTTCAGCACTCCACAAGCTCGCTTCCGATTCTTTGCCGTAGCCGAAGGCATCTCCTGCATCGCGCTCTTTTTAGTCGCGATGCCGCTCAAGTATGCGGCTGGAATTGAGTCTGCAATCAAGGTGCCGGGCATGGTTCACGGGCTCCTGTTTCTTGCCTATCTCGCATTCACGTTCCACCTTTCGCGGATTGAGAGTTGGTCCTTTGGAAAGCTGTTCACCGGGTTCATCTGTGGCTTCATTCCCTTCTCAACTTTCTGGTTCGAAAGCAACGTGCGGAGAGTTTCCGCGTGATCACACTGCTTCCCTACCTGGCGCTGGCGACGCTTTCGGTGTCTGGTAACAGACTGGTAGCCAACGACCGCGACGTGCGCCTTCGCGGTGTTTGCGTCGGAGACATTGTGCTTGCACGCGATGAACGCCCCCTATCGGACTACGCGACGATCAAGCGTTGGGGAGCCAACTGCGTCCGAATCGGAGTCGCACCTCCAACCTGGAAGAAGCTCCGACTGAAAGCACTTCCCATACTGCGAAAAGAAGTCGATGCCGCAAGACAGCAAGGGCTTTACGTGATCATTGACTGGCACACGATTGGCTGGCCAGACGGTTACTTCGAGAAACCCAAAGGTGAAGAAGACCTCTACGACAGCAGCTTTGCGCTTGCCACCGACTTCTGGACGGCATGTGCCAAGGAGTTCAAGAGTCAGCGCGACGTGAGCTTCCAACTATGGTGCGAGCCTGTGTATCGTGAAGAGGACTGGAAAACCCCGGTCGGTTCAACCTGGAAGATCCTGAAGCCATTTCTGGCGAAGCTCACTTCAACAATTAGGACCCAAGGTGCCAAAAATGTGGTTCTCGCGACTGGAAACCGATGGGCATACGACCTCAACGGCATTCGCGAAAATCTGCTGCCCGACAAAAACACCGCTTATATGTGGCACGTCTACGGGGGGCACGACGATAACAACCCGAAGCTATGGGCGAAGGCGCTCGACAACTTACATACGGTTGCCCCCGTGATCGTTACCGAGTGGGGCTTTGACCGGAGTACGACAGAGCACTTTAAGGGAAATCCCGAAAATTTTGGAAAGCCTTTCCTTGAGTTCATGGAATCGCGTGGCTTACACTGGACGGCTTGGTGCTACCACCCGACCTGGGGGCCAACAATGTTGACACCTAATGGAAAGGGCCTCACCGAGTTCGGCAAGTTCGTCAAAGATGCGTTGGGCAAGCACAAATGAACAATCCCTTCTGACGGGAGTCAGAAGGGATCTTAGGTGCTGTGCCGAGTTTTAGCTTAGGAGCCGGCTAGGATTCTCGAGATAGCTTCGAATCAGGTTCGTGAATTTTGCACCTACCGCGCCATCCACAACTCGGTGGTCGAAGGAGCCGGTGATGTTCATTCGCTGACGAACTTCAATCTCGCCATCGTCATTCACGACCACCTTTTTTCGAACCGATGCGATCGCAACAATAGCCGCATTCGGTTGGTTCACAATCGCGATAAAATTATCGACATCGAGCATGCCCATGTTCGAAATGGAGAAGGTGGAGCCAGTGAGCTCGTCCATTGAGAGCTTGCTTTCGCGAGCCTTCTTGGCGAGGTCCTTGCTCTTCGCGGAGATCTGACGAAGTGACATGAAGTTGGCGTTCTTGATGACTGGCACGGTTAGACCGTCAGGTATTGCCACCGCCATTCCGATGTTCACCGAGCCATGCTGAAGCAGTGTTGCTCCCTGGTAAGTTGCGTTGACCTCGGGCATCTCTTGAAGAGCCAGAGCGCAAGCCTTCACCACGAAGTCGTTGATGCTGACCTTGCCTGCGGCATCTTTCTCGAACATCGCGCGGATAGCGGCGATCTTCTCCACGTCCACTTCGACAGTAACGTAGAAGTGCGGGACCTGCTGCTTGGACTCCGTCATTCGCTTCGC
>JBBRHU010000372.1:0-3642 GCA_038222255.1 Fimbriimonadales bacterium
ATGTGCCATCGATGATGATGTTCGATGAAGTCGTGTATGTTCCCGCTGGATTCGTCACACTAACTGGCGCCGATACCGCACCAGCAGGAATCGTCACCTTCATCTCGGTCGAAGAAACAATCTGAAACGTTGTGGCGATCACATTTCCGATCGATACACCGGTCACATTTGAAAGGTTAGAGCCCGTGAAAGTGATTACGTCACCTACCGCTCCATGCCAGGGGTTGAAAGTGGAGATTCCGGGGAGTGACCCCGAGTTCCCTCCGCCGCTTCCGCTGGAGGAGATGTTAAAGTTGGTTGAGGTCGTGTAGGATCCGGCTGCATTGGTAAACTTGACCAGTCCGGTCGTCGCTCCAAATGGCACCGTTGCTTTTAGCTGTGTGTTTGATACCGCTGAGATTAAGGCCGCTTCTAGTCCGTTGAACTTGACTGAAGTGACTCCGGTGAAGCCACTCCCGCTGAAGGAAATCACATCACCAACCGCACCTTGCCAGGGTGTCCAGCTTGCGATCGAAGGCAACGAACTACCACCGCCGCCACCTCCACCGCTGCTCCCTGTCACTACAAAATCGCTGGAGCAAGTGTAGTTCCCAAATGCGTTGACGATCTTGATCTTCCCGGTCGTCGCTCCCGCCGGCACGGTTATCTTCACTTTCCAGTCATTCACGACCGTCACAAAGCCACAGTTCAGATTATTGAGATAGACCGCAGAAGCGGTCGAGAGGTTCTTCCCGCCAATCGTGAGAATCGAACCCGTTGGCCCGCCCCATGGTTGAAAGTCGCTGATTGAGGGCGCCTGTGCGCTCCCAGTTGCGACGATCATCACTAGCCCCGAGAAGGCCGAAACAATTCTAGTCACCTTTGAAAATCCAATCATAGTTGGTCACCGATGCTCTGACAACGCTGTCGAGCTTCACCACAGTGGTTTTAGGGGATGTGCCGTTACGGGACCGGTGACGAACTCACGGCAATGGGCGTTAACAGGACCAAAAACCCGCTAATTCTGTCAAAATTAGAGAATCAACAATCATCGCCCGGCCTTGGAAGTGCGGCTCTTTGGCAGAGTTGAAGTTCTTATAGATAGCCTTCCGATGGCGCGACTTCGATCCCGAAAGGGCTACCAACTCCTTGCTCACTTAATCCTCAAGCAAGGCACAGATGTTGCGCGCGACTGGCTGTGTGAGATCCTGTGGCCAGACAGCGGGCTCGACCAAGCTCGACTCGGCTTGCGCCAAAGCCTAAATGATTTGCGTAATGCTCTTGGCTCGCAGGCTTATCGACTGCAATCTCCGTCTCCAAAAACTCTTCGAATTGAACTTGAGGGAGCCGATGTCGATGTGCTTCAGTTCGATCTGATCACGAGTATTGACTCTCCTTCTCCGCTGGAAGTCGATCGTGCCATTGCCCTCTATCGAGGGGACCTGATGGAAAGGTTGCTTGACGAGGCGCTAGTCTTTGATCAGGAGGAACGACGCACAACGATGCTGGGACTGCTGGAGCATAAGGCAGATGAATGCGCGGCGCGCGGAGATCGGGGAACGGCAATCGAGACGCTTCGCACGGCAACAAGAATCAATCCTATTCACGAATCGACGTACCGGAGGTTGATGCAACTCCATGCTGACGACGGAAACCATGCGGAGGCGCTCGGGGTCTACCGTGAGCTTCGAGTGTTGCTACGAGATCGACTAGGCCTCTCGCCTGATCCCCGCACTGTTGAGCTCTATCGAAGCCTAAGAGGGAGCGTGCTTGAATCACACGGCAATCAGGCGACACCGCCGTCACCGAAAAGAAATCTTTCGTCGATTCCCAAGCCGTACGCAAAGATGATCGGTCGCGACGTTGAGACGGACCATGTGCGAAGACTCGTACTTACAAACTCATTGGTCTCCATCATCGGCACGAGTGGTGTTGGCAAAACTGTTCTCGCACTGAGTGTGGCAAATGCGATTGTCGCTGAGGAAGACCTGGTGGAGCACTGTCACATCCTTCTTCTCGCCGAGTGCACTGACACAGGAAGCTTCCTTGAGCACGTTGCACGACAGATTGGAATTCGTGATCAGACCACTGAACTGACGCGGGATTTAATCGCAGAGCAATTCCGACAAACTCGAGCGCTCGTGGTCTTTGATAATGCCGAGCACCTGCTAGACCCCGTGGCTGAGCTCGTCCAGGCCATCCAAAGTGTTGCACCGGAGACGCGGTTCTTGGTAACGAGCCGCGAAAGCCTTAGGCTCCACGACGAGCAGCTCTTCCCACTTTCTCCACTAGAGTTTCCGACGGAAATCGCAACCGCCGACGAGGTCATCGGATCCGCAGCTTGTCAGCTTTTTGCTGAACGAGCGAGAAAGGTGGATCCTACTTTCACCTTGTCGAACGACTCTCTCGCGGCAGTCGCAGTGATCTGTCGAAATCTAGATGGGATTCCACTTGCGATCGAACTCGCCGCAGCGAGACTCACCGCGCTTTCACTCACACAGATTTCACACCGGATCAACGACCGGCTTGCTCTACTGCGAAGTACTGACCGAAATCGGCCGAAGCGACACCAGACGATGGTGGCGGCGATCGATTCCAGCTATCAGCTTCTTGACGGGGCGACACAGCGATCGTTGCGAGAGCTCGCCATTTTTGAACAGGGATTCACCCTCGAATGGGCGGAAGAGATTCTGTCAGACCCTGATCCACTGCTTCAAATCGAGAGACTCCTTGGAGCCTCGCTCATAAACATTCGAGGACGGATCGCGGGCGAAGTTCGATACTCGATGCTCGAAACTATTCGAGAATTTGGACTTTTGATGGCGAGAGAGCAGGGTGAACTTCGGACTTTCCACCAGCGACACTTCGCGGCCGCAAAGGGTCAGCTCAGTTGCTTGCGGATCGCGCTCAAGGACGAGCGGCAACTCGACGCGCTCGCTGACTTCAACAAGGATCGTGGAAATTGGCAGGCAGCTCTGACCAACAACGAATCCATGGAGGAAGTCGTGGAACTTGTTCTCCTTGCTGCCCCCTTCTGGTCAACCCAGCCCAGCCTCCGCGAGGCTCGACGATGGTTCGATTTCGCGCTTGATCGCCTCGAGCATGTCTCTTCGGAAAAACGTGTCCAGCTTTTCATCGAAGCTGCATTTTCAGCTTGGCAACAGATGGATATTCCTCGGTCACGACACTTGATCGACCAAGCTGTTGCACTAGCAATGGAACTTGGAAAGTCGAGCGTGCTCGCTGACGCCCTTGACCGAGAAAGCCTCGTCTATCGGCTCGAACATGATTACGAGCGATCACTCAAATCTTCACAACGAGCGATATCTCTGATTAGCGAAGCTAATGAGCCCGCCAAATATTCTCGCTACCTCAAGAACATCGGGGTGACCTTCATGGAACTCGCAAGATACGAAGAGGGCGTAGAGGCGCTACGGGATTCTAATCAAATCGACCAGAAGCTCAAGGACAAACGAGGTATGGCATTTACAACAGGATGGATGGGTTGTATAGAGGGAAGAAGAGGAAACATTTCCCTTGCAAAGGCACTCATTTGGCAGGCAATCGAGAGTCTCGCTCAGATCAAAGACCTCTACCGAGCGAGTTGGTTGATCCGAGCGCTTGCAACTCTTTCTACCCAATCCGCTGATTCTGAGAAAGCAT
>JBBRHU010000373.1:0-3635 GCA_038222255.1 Fimbriimonadales bacterium
TGCCGAGCAAGGGTGAAGTGCCGGGAAAGAGAGCTCCTCGAGCCACGGGGGAAGAGCGGAAAATAATGGCGACGTTTTCGGCGTCGAAGATCGCGATGCAGATTTTCACCGTGAGTCTCGCCGGCGTCGCCAGAGGCCCGATCGAAGTTGGGCATAAGGGGAACTCCTTAGTAGAAATCCAGGCCAAGGCGGCCAAGGTTGGCATGGCTGCGCTAGGGAATAAATCTCACATGACAGCTTCAGCCATAGGCGACACTCATTTCTACGGCCGAGCGATTTTTGCGAATTCCGAAGCCTGTTCCAAGTGCCACGCAGGCGTAAAGAAGGGTGATCCGATTGGAGCCATTGTCTACGCTGCGCAGCAAAAGTAGGTGGTGCTAGTCTTCAAGGCCCTCGAAGTCACGGGGGCCATCGACGGGCCGAATCGCGTGCCCGACCTTCTGAACGGTCCATGTCCCCGAGTTGCGGTCGTTCCAGTTATTGACCTCGCCGCCCTTTCGCGCCTCATCGATGAGGTCAAAGTCCAAGTCTGCAATGATGAGTCCTTCTTCGTTCAACACGCTTTCTCGCATGATTGCCTCGACGGGGAAGGGCTCAACACTTGGGGCTATTATCGCCGCAGATCCATAGCTGGTCGGAACGGGTTCCTCGCCGAATCCACCCAGCAGTGCGGAGTGCACGACAAACATCTGGTTCTCGACCGCTCTTGCTAGACACGACCATCGCACCCGCTGAAAGCCTCGCTGAGTCTCTGTCCATGCCGGGACGCACAATAGGCGTGTTCCGGCCTCCGCCAGTGCCCTTGCGGCTCCAGGGAATTCAGAGTCGTAGCAGATCGTGACTCCTAGCCCATCCTCGGACATCTGTACACCCTCGCCAGGCAAAATCTGCCAGACATCGCGCTCATAAGCCGTAAGGTTGTTCTTCGCGGCAAGCGAAATCAATCCGCTCGGGTAGGCGACCGAACCGACATTGTATATTTCGCCATCTTGTTCGCGGAAGTGGGATCCACCGACAATCGTAAGGCCGCTGGATTCCGCGATTCGCTGATACCATTCTTCAAGGCTAGAGGCGTACTCGGCAAGGAAGTCAGGTGCCTGCGTCTCCTTCAGCGGTTGGCCGAGCGGGAGTAACTCAAGGGAGTGAAGCTCAGGGAACACAATGACCTGCGCGCCTTCGTCGTGAGCTTGGCTCACAAAATCGTGGAGGTGGGCGAAGTATTTGCTGTCGCTACGCGGTGCTCGTAGTTTCCAGGCAACCGAAGCGACCCTGAGTTTCAAGGTTGCCACTCCAGCAGCGCCGCCGCGTTTCCAGATTCAGCATCATCCATATAATCTCGCACGACCATGACAAAGTTTAGACCGTATCGCAAAAGCGGTGTGAGCGTTCGGTCGGATGTCCTACCTTCGACGACGAGGTGCGCGTATTCCTCTGGGGTAGCAGTCCCGTGTTTT
This sequence comes from Fimbriimonadales bacterium, assembly GCA_038222255.1. Classification (GTDB taxonomy): domain Bacteria; phylum Armatimonadota; class Fimbriimonadia; order Fimbriimonadales; family Fimbriimonadaceae; genus Fimbriimonas. Next base: position 1,455 of record JBBRHU010000373.1, read on the forward strand.
GCGAAGTCAGGAATTCGGCAGCCGGTACCGTATCGACTCAGGCCGAGCCGACGAACCAGGTCAAACCGGACGTCATAAAACCGTCGACCGATTCCGCGCTTTCGGTAGGAAGGGTGAACTGTAATGTCGACCCCGTAGAGGGTCGATCCGTTTGGGCGGTGGTTGTCGATGAACGCGGAGCCGACGGTTTCCTCCCACGGATTGTGAGCCTGCCAAGTCGTCTCGGAAATTAGGCAGCTACTTGAAGTTCCGACGATCACATCCCCGAGAGTAGCGACGAATTGGCCCTCCGGGAATTTGTCTATGTGGACTCGGAGATGGTCTTCAGTCCACAAGAGGTCCTCCCGAAAGGGAGGCGGGAAGGCAAGTGGCTGTAGCCTTGCACCCTCCCGAACGTCGTCCAGCGTCATGCGCCGGATCGTAATTTCGCTCACAGACGGAAGCCGAAAAGGTCGAGGATTCGCTCGAGGTCATCGTCTGAGTAGAACTGAACCACGAGTTCGCCCCCGACTTGCTTTCGCTCAATCTTGATCGGGGTGCCAAAGAAGGTCGAGAGGGCATCGGTGAGGGCAATCTCGTTCGGGTCAGCTTCCTTTTTCGTTGGCTTCGCAACTTTGGGCTCGGTTGGATTCCGCCTGGTCTTTTGTTCAACCTCTCGGACGGACAGGCCTCGTTCCAATATGAGGTCGTAGAGTGCAAGCTGGACAGCCTCAGAATCGGAAGTAAGCAAGGCCCTTGCGTGGCCCTCCGTGATCTTGCCTGTCTGCAGCCCATCCAGAACTCGCTTAGGCAAGCGTAGAAGTCGGATCGTGTTCGCGACGGATGCTCTACTCTTGCCGACCTTTTGTGCGACGACTTCTTGGGTAAGCCCAAATTCGTCAGTGAGCCTTCGATAGGCGACCGCAGCTTCGAGCGAATTGATGTCTTCGCGCTGAACATTCTCGATGATCGCGAGTTCTAGCGAGCCCTGGTCTCCAGCAGATCGGATGAGGATCGGTACGGTTTTGAGTCCCGCAAGCTTTGCCGCGCGCAAGCGCCGCTCTCCAGCGATGAGCTCATAGGTGCCATCCGCGAGAGGCTTCACGAGCAATGGCTGAAGGATGCCGTGCGTCTTGATTGATTCTGAAAGCTCGGCCAACGCCTCTTCGTTGAAGTGGGTTCGAGGCTGTCGGGGATTAGGGAAGATCGCTCCGACGCCGGCCTCGGTCGGCGTATCGTCAAATTGCTCAGCGACAAGCTGTGAAAGTCCTTTTCCTAGTGCACGACGCATGACGCGATCACCTCATCTACAAGATTCATATAGGCTGCTGCTCCCTTTGAAGTAGGATATCTGCTCACCGCAGATTCACCAAAGCCAGGCGACTCGCTCAGGCGCACATTTCGGGGAATTACCACCGTCGAAACTTTCGCACCAAAGAAGCTTTTGACCTCTTCCTCAACCTGCTGCGTCAGTCGATTTCGAGGATCGTACATCGTCAACACGACCTTGGCAATGTGAAGGCCCGGATTGATTCTTCGTTTGACCAGTTCGACACTCCGTATGAGCTGGCTCAAGCCCTCGAGTGCGTAGAATTCGCACTGCATCGGCACGAGAACTGCGTCTGAGGTCGCCAGGATGTTAATCGTGAGCAAACCGAGGCTCGGTGGTGCGTCGAGCAAAATCCAGTCGTAGTCGGCCTTTACGATGTCGATTGCATCTCGGAGGATCAGTTCCTTGCCGACTGCATTCAGGAGGAGTGGCTCTGCACCCGCGAGGTCAAGAGTGGCGGGAAGAATCGACAGGTGATCGGACAGCTGGATGATTGCTTTCCGAACGATGTCATTCGCTTCAGGGTTTTCGGTCACTTCAGCGAGCACATCGTAGAGCGATGATTTGACCTGTGACTTGTCGACACCCAGCCCAGTGGAGGCGTTTCCCTGAGGATCGCAGTCTACGAGGAGGGTTCTCTGACCGCGTTGCGCGAGTCCAGCGGCGAGATTTACAGCGGTTGTTGTCTTGCCAACTCCCCCTTTTTGATTCACCACACCCCAAATTGGCACGTGGAGATTATGGCCTTTTCGGCGCATACTCGGGGTGAACATGAAGGACTATCACATTTGGGCGTTGCTCTCGGCGGGGTTCGCGGGGATCACAGCGATTCTGGCGAAAAAAGGCGTCGAGAACGTGCCCCCCAACCTTGC
>JBBRHU010000374.1:0-3633 GCA_038222255.1 Fimbriimonadales bacterium
CCTATACCGGCGCGGGCATTACCGTCGCGCCCTACTCGGCGACCGCCAACGGCTACTTCTCAAGGCAGGGCGAGGCACCGAGCCACTTCGTTTCGGCAGAGAATTATGCTCGCTACGAAAGAGTCAAATTGCTCGCCGAACAAAAGCAAGCAACTGCAAACCAAATCGCGCTTGCCTGGCTTATCAACCAGCCGCTTTCGGTCGTCCCCCTGATCAGCTCGTCGAAGCCGTCTCGAATCGAGGAAGCAGTGGGCGCCTTGAACGTGCGGTTAAGCCCCGGCGAGATAGCTTGGCTTCGAGACGGTGCCGAGTAGAGCTAAGCGCGACCGATCGATGAAGTCGCGAGGGGCACGAGCGACTCGCATCCAAGGTCGACAGGAGAACTGCTTATCGGCAGTCACTCTGAAATGCGCCCAAGCGTCGACCGATCGGGTCGAGTGAGGCCGGATCTTGTTGCTATCGCGCAAATCTTGTTCGAGGTTTTGAGACTCGATCGACGAGTGAGACTGGTTGATTTGGGTCTCAGACAGATTCTTACGCCAACGATCCTGTCCGAGCAAAGTGTTCGGAGATACCTCGATGCCGGTCGAGTTCAAGTATGGGGCGGCCGAATGCAAACAGATCAATCGGAACCCGCGGTGCTATGCAATTTAGCTTTGGTGACTCGTTTTCGGGCGGTCTCTCGTTCGAATCAAATGTGACATAAAGTTGATCAAAATTATACAAATCGACAAATCAGCCGCTATGATTAGGGCTATTAATTTCGCCTTGGATTCAACCTAGAGAACTCAGCGTGTGGCACACAACCCCTCGAAGGTAAATTTCTTGAATGGTTGGTGCCATCGGCAATACGCCACTTCTTAGATTGCAGCACTTGGCGGGTTCGGGGATGGCAGAAGTGTGGGTGAAGTGGGAGGGCGCAAATCCGACCGGGAGCATGAAAGATCGGATGGCGCTCGCGATGGTTGAGGGAGCACTGAGCCGGGGAGAGCTGAAGTCTGGCAGTACGGTGCTCGACTACACCGGCGGGAGCACCGGGAGTTCGGTCGCGATGGTTTGCGCGGCCAAGGGACTAGGTGCGCATTTTGTCTCGAACGACGCCATAGACATCACCAAGCTAAACACGATAAGAGCCTTCGGCGCACAGCTCGATGTCCTCCCAAGCGGTGGTGGGGGCATCACGTGTGAATTGATTGCGACTTGCTTTGAGAGAGTTGATGAACTTCGAGAACGCGAGGGTTATTGGTATTGCGATCAGTTCAACAACACTGATAACCGAACGGCATATCACCAGATGGCCAATGAAATCGAGGCACAACTGGGCCTCCCCGATGCATTCGTCGCGGGAGTAGGAACCGGAGGCTGCTTTTCTGGGGTCGCCGAGAGGTTTGCATCTCGCGGAGTCCTTTGCTGTCCGGTTGAGCCCGAGAATTCACAGCCACTAGCAGGGAAGATCCCGACCGGTGGACACCGGCTGGAAGGAATGGGGGCTGGTTTCGTACCTGGCATTTTTAGGGGAGATCTAGCAAGTGAAATCCACGCGGTTTCCGACGAAGACGCGTTCAAAACTGCCCGTAATCTTGCTCGGAAGGAAGGCATATTTGGTGGGACTTCAGCGGGTGCGAATGTGTTTGTCGCGTTGAAATTGGCAGGTCGTCTCGGTCCAGGAAAGCGCGTTGTGACAGTGATCTGTGATTCAGGTCTCAAGTATCTCGCGGGCCAACTCTACGCTGACTAAACGGCGGCGACGGTCCGAAGACGTGTACCGTGGGGAGAATTGACCACCAGAATCTCGCTCCGACCCCGCTGTTGAGGGTTATGCTGGAGACATGGTCGCGCTTTCCGCATTCGCCGTTTTTTTGCCAACCCAACGTCAAACAGATGCGATTGTCGTGGCGAAGGCCGTGATTGTGACTCAGTCGGGGGCGTCTCCAGCTGAAGTACGGGCGGCGCGAGAACTGCGGGATTATCTTTCTAAGATTACGGGGAAAGAACTTCAGCTTAGGACTGGTCAATCGAAAGCTCCCAAGGGAGCAATCCTCGTGGGCCAGGGATCCATTGCGAGAAAGCTGTTTCCGGACATCACGTGGGAGAAGCTTGGCCAAGAGCAGACGCTGATTCGGAGCAAGAATGGTGTGCTTCTCGTTGCGGGTGGCAAGCCGCGAGGGACGCTGTATGCCGCATATAGGTTGCTCAGCGAGAAGTGCGGCGTCCGATGGTGGACTCCCTGGGCCACGACGATCCCGAAGAATCCCAAGCTCTCGTTTCTCTCAATGGATTGGAGCGAGACGCCTGCCTTTGAGTATCGAGATGCGTATTGGTTCCACGCGTTCGATGCAGATTGGTCGGCACGCAATTTCTGCAACGGATTCAACGCGAGGCTCGATGCGGCGCGAGGAGGAAGGGTTGAATATCAAGGGTTCGTTCACACTTATTACGGTCTCGTTCCGCCCAACCCGAACTTTGCACTCCACCCAGAATGGTTCAGCCTGATTGATGGAAAGCGAACGACGGACAACGCCCAGTTGTGCACGACGAACTCTGAACTGCGAGACTTCGTGGTGGCAGAAGTGAAGAAGCAACTTCGCGCCAACCCAAAGGCGACCATCATCTCTGTTTCTCAGAATGACTGCTTCCGACCTTGTCAGTGCGAAAAGTGCCGCGCTCAGGCAGCCAGCGAAGGTTCAGACTCGGCCCTAGTCTTGGACCTTGCGAACTATGTTGGTGAGCGGATTGAGAAGGAATTTCCCAACATCGCGGTCGATACGCTTGCCTATCAATGGTCACGAAAACCACCGCTCCACATGAAGCCCCGACTCAACGTCGTGGTTCGACTTTGTAGTATCGAATGCAACTTTGCCTTTCCCCTCAGCGCGCCAGAAAACGCTTCGTTTGGAGATGATCTCAGGAAGTGGAGCAAGCTCTCAAAACGGCTTTATGTGTGGGATTACTGCACTGATTTTGCACATTACATGCAACCACACCCAGACCATTTCACTCTCGGCCCGACGATCCGGTTCTTCTCTGAAAACGGGGTGAAGGGTGTGTTTGAAGAGGGTGCCTACCATTCGACAGGTGGTGAAATGGCAGAATTGAAGGCGTGGCTGATTGCGCGAACGCTGTGGAACCCAAAACAAGATTCTCAAAAGCTGATCGCTGAGTTTTTGCGTGGCTACTACGGACCTGCCGCCCCCGTCGTCCAGCAATACCTCACCCTCATGAGTGCGGAGGCGAAGGCTTGGAACCTCACATTTGTTTCCCCAACATCGGCGAGTTTTCTACGCTATTCGGTGGTACGGAAGGCTCGTGAGATTCTAGTTGAGGGCATGGAGAAGGTGTCAGGTGAAGAAGCCTGGAGGCTGAAGCAGCTGATCACGTCTGTGGATTACGTGTTCTTGTCTCGATGGACGGAGTTCCGAAGAGAGGCACTGAAGCGGGGTGAGCCGTGGCCGCTTACATCGACGAGAAGCGAATTTGCCAAGCAGTGGTTAGCGACAATCACGAGTGCGAGCGGAGCGCCGAAAGGATGGTCCCCCGTCACGCACGTAAATGAGTCGAGCCTGACCCCGAGAGCGTTTGTAGATCGGCTCGGTCCTGAACCCCAATTGCCTCGGCTGCAAATTTTGCCCTATC
>JBBRHU010000375.1:0-3614 GCA_038222255.1 Fimbriimonadales bacterium
ACCTGCAGGGCAGACGGCCACGACCTTCAACGTCACTTACGGTTCCGTTACCGTAGACACGACCGCAACGATCACGGCCACTCTGGGCTCGACCTCAAAGACCTGCACATTGACCGTCCGGGCGATCACGCTAGTGAGTCTGACGATCAGCCCGACCACCGTCAGAGGCGGTAATGGCAAGATGCCGTTCTTGCTCTGCACCATTTCTGCACCGTCAAGTTCACCAGTGACGATCACGCTTACTTACAGCGCCTCGACGCTGTTTACATTGCCGAGGACGACAATTGTGATTCCTGCTGGTCAAACAGTCTCCGCCCTTACCGCAATGCCAACTCGGTTCCAGACTTCGAACAAGTCGTGTACGATCACCGCAACTCTTGGGTCCTCGAACGCATCTGCAACGATACTGATCACCCCTTAGTAAAAAACGACACTCTCAAAGCATATTTACTTGGCTCCCTGGTGTTTATCCGTGGAACACATTCCCCGTAAGGCTCACGGGGAAGTGAGTCGTCGGCAATGGACTTGCCGGTGTAGGAAGTGCGATGGGGGTAGAAGAATCGTTAGGCTTGGATTTGATGCAGCAAAGTGCTATTCGCGAGATCGCGAATATCGGCCTGGGCAATGCAACGACGTCACTCGCAACGATGACCGGACGGTTTTTCAACATGACCGTCCCGTTCGTCGAGTCTGTTCGACTTGAAGCATTACCTGCACTTTTGGGTGGATTCGAGCAGCTGACTGTTGGCATCTACATGAAGGTTGAAGGCGACGTGCCTGGCTACATGGGCTTTCTCATGACTTGGGAAAGTGCGCAGAGCTTGTGGCAAAGCCTCCTCGGTCAATGCCCGCAAACGCTTGAGGACATTGACCCGCTCGCATCTTCGACTCTCCTTGAGATCGGAAACATCATCAATTCTGGATTTCTTGTCGCGATTGGGGACATGACCAATTTGGAACTTCGTTCCACACCACCCGAAATGGGCGCAGATATGGCAGGAAGCATCCTAAGTTCTATTGTCACGGAAGCCTCCATGGGGGACTTCACAGCACTTTCAATTCGCACAGAAATTTTCGACGAATCCCATTCTTTCGAGGGGTTCTTCGTCTACATTCCCAGCAACGGCGGGCTACAGAAGCTCTTCGAAACGCTTGGAATCGCAACTCCGATCGCAGAGGAGGCAGCCTAACCCATGGCAGTTCTTGCCTCAACTGTTGTCGGAATGGCAGAAATCGAGATCATCAAGGGCCAGGGGATCCTCTCCTGCCTTGGTCTCGGAAGTTGTATCGGGCTATGCGCCCTCGACGCTCAAGCAGGCGTTGCAGGCATGGCGCACATTATGTTGCCCGAAGCTTTTGCGGATAAGCCGGTAGACCGCCCCGGCAAGTTCGCAAATACTGGAGTCCCAGCTCTCATCCAGCTTCTGGAAGAGGCTGGGGCCTCCAAAAATCGCCTCGTCTTTGCCATGGCAGGCGGAGCACGGGTGTTTAAGTTCAGCGCGGGGACCCACTCCAGGATGGATATCGGTGCCCGCAACAATATCGCGGTCTTAGAATCCCTGAAGAAGCTGAATTTTCGATTGAGAGGCACCGAAACCGGAGGCAACCTCGGTCGGACACTTACGTTCAATGTGGAAACGGGACTGATAAGAGTTCGCACGATCTCGCAGGCAGAGCGCGACCTCTGCAACTTGAGGGGGTAGCAGATCATGGCAACTCTCACTCTCGAGGATATCGTTGCAAAGACGGCTGACCTGCCGACGATGCCAGCCGCAGCACTCGCTGTGATGAACGAGACGCAAAAGGCGACCTGCTCAGCGCAAAGCGTTGCGAGGTGCCTCCTTCAAGATCAAGCGCTTAGTTCGCGTATCTTGCGCCTTGCCAACTCATCTTTCTATGGAATGTCCCGACAGGTTTCGACCGCACAAGAGTCGGTCGTCATCTTGGGAATGCGCGTCATCCGCAATCTCGCGATCGTGGCCTCTACTTATCCTTGGTTACAAAAATCGCTTACCGGTTACGGGCTCGACGCAAATGCGCTCTGGGCTCACTCTTTCGCGGTTGGTGTCGCGTCGCAAACCATCGCAGAAAGAACGCGTCAGGCAGATCCTTCTGAAGCGTTTGTCGCAGGGCTCCTCCACAACATGGGCAAGCTCGCACTGAACAGCTGGATCGAGAACAAGATCGTTCCCATGATTGCTCTTTGTGCTCGCGAGGACCTGCCGTTTGATGCGATCGAACGAAAGGTGCTCGGATACGACCACGCGGACGTAGGTGCTCACCTCGCCAAAAGCTGGAATCTTCCCGCGCCGCTCACTCGCGCGATCGGGTTCCATCATCGTCCACTTGAAGCTCCAGCGGGCGAAAAGCTAGCCTCAATCGTCCACCTTGCCGACCACTTTGCGACGAGCTTTGGCATTGGACCGGGTGGCGACTCCTTCCGCTACGAGTTCTTTGGAGAAGTGCTCGACATTCTGTCTATTCCCGAGGGAGACACAGATGTCCTTGCCCACGATTTCCTAATGGCATTCGAAAGACACGAGAAGCTGTTCGAGGTCAAAGCGGCATGAGCAAAATCCGCGTTGTGATTGCCGATGATTCGGCTCTCATTCGGAGTGTTCTCAAGGACATGCTCAGCCAATTTCCAGACGTAGAGCTTGTCGGCGTGGCGCGGAATGGTTTGGAGGCAGTTGAGCTTGCGCAAAGACTTCGCCCGGACGTGATGACTCTCGACGTCGAAATGCCCCAGCTTGATGGCTTGGGTGCACTTCGCAAAATCATGGCCGAGTGCCCGACTCGAGTGATCATGTTGAGCAGCCTCACCACTGCGGGAAGCGAAACTACGCTTGAGGCGCTGCACGAGGGTGCCATCGACTTCGTGTGCAAGCCTGCAAATGGAGCACCTGGAGCGATTCGGCGCACTCGAGACGAACTTCATTCAAAGATCCTCGCCGCTGCCACCGCGCGAATAGGCTCACCTCCCACACGATTCCGTGCTCGAGAGCACGCACCAACGTCTGTTGGCGACCACATTCTTCTTGTAACGGCTTCGACCGGTGGACCTAAAGCGCTCACAGCCCTTTTTGAAACTCTTCCAAATGGCTTCAATGTCCCCATCGTTGTTGTGCAACACATGCCGGCGACGTTCACTCCCAGCTTGGCCGCGCGCTTAGCCCGGTCAGGGCCAGTGGATTGCCGAGAGGCCGTGAATGGAGATCGCCCAACCAAAGGGCTCGCGCTTGTTGCCCCGGGCGGCATGCACTTGGTCTTCACTCGCGGGGGATCGATACAGCTTACTGACGAGCCACCGCTCCATGGAGTCAAGCCCGCTGCTGACTTGATGATGATTTCTGGTGCCGAGGCGTTTGGCTCACGAGTGGTAGGCGTAGTCCTCACCGGTATGGGACGGGATGGAGCAAAAGGTTCCGTCGCGATTCGAAATGCGGGTGGCGTCGTCTTCGGCGAAAGTGAGGAAACTTGCACAGTTTATGGCATGCCAAAGGCTGCGCTCCAGGCTGGAGGAGTAACTGCCGAACTCCCGCTTGGTGCAATTTCTTATGCGGTATCAGAGTTCGTCAGCGGACATGGTTTGCCCAAGGAGACTCGACTTGCTA
>JBBRHU010000376.1:0-3601 GCA_038222255.1 Fimbriimonadales bacterium
TTTTGCTTGATTTTCTCGCATACAGCTTCAACGCCTTCAGCATTCTGGTGTGCACTGTTCGCGCCCGAATTGTTAGTCCCAATCATGACCACGGCGACCTTTGGCTTCACGCCGTCGAGGTTGCCGTTGTCGAGTCTCCAGAGCACGTTCTGGGTTCTATCGCCACTGATTCCCAGGTTGAGGACATTTCGGCCCTTGTAGAAGATTCCCCAGGTGTCCGCGCCACGATTCTCAAATCCATCACCTGTAAACGGCTCGCCACTGAAGGCGTGAGTGATTGAGTCGCCAACGAAGACAACGTCTACTTTTCCTCGCTTCGCTCGGCTATTCATCGCCTCGTGACGAGTCGTCCAGCCACGACCGCCGACCGGCACAGGCACAATCGCAGAATTTGTCTGAGTGAACAAGAGCGTGGCAAAGAGGGGCGCAATCATCTCGTGTCAAGGATACAGTCTCAGCAGAAGTCCTCCAACAAATATTTGACTGAGCCTGGAGGAATTAATTCCTCGTAGTCGGTGGTGAGGAGCCAGTGCCAGCGATCAGGGTGTCTCGGGCACACCTTGTCGCCAAATCCATCGGTCAGCACGAACACCACGTCTGGGTAGCGCATCCGCAATGTCTCCCTCCCGGAAGAGGGGGCTTTCAGGTAGTCCTCCAAGATCCGAAACGAAGTCCCTCCGCCGCCTCGCACGACTGGCTCTCGAATGTCTAGTTGGTAAACCAGCGTATCGAACGAGCACAATTCGATGTCGTAGAGGTGCGAGGGCAAGGATTGCACCAAAGCGAAAAACCGGTCCTGCAAGTTGAAGACCGAGCCGGACGCGTCAATAAAGAACACGCACCGTTGCCGAGTCTTTTTGCCAAGAATCCGTTGCTGATCGTCGATCCCAGGAAGGCTAAACTCAGTAAAGGATCCTAGCCGCCGATGCTCTCTCGACCAACTTTCTGACCCTTCTTCGGCGGTGAGTCGCAGCCGCTTCCGAACGATTCGCTCCCAGGGAATTTTGGGAGGAGGTTCAGGAGTCACCGTAAACCATGCGCCTAGCGCCTCTTTTCCCCGCATCGATCTGGCTCGTCCTTCCTCTCCCAGTCGTTCGAGCAGGTCAGCGCGCAGGTGGGGAATCAGAGTGCGCAGGAGCTCATCGACTTCTTTCGCGGCCCGTAAATTTCGAATCGACCCGACCGATGTGGATTCGAAGAGATGGACGTCGAGGGGCGGAGGCGTCTGAATGAGGTCAAGCCGAGTCAGCATGTCGTAGTACTGCTCCATCGTCAGGTTCGTCGGGGGGAGTGGAGCCGCAAATACGGTGTCAACCCAGCAACATCTCGTCCAGTCCTGAAGGAGCTCGCGAACAAAGCCAAACCGCTCGACGAGCAAGTGGTTCACAGCGATATCCGCCGCAATGTTCGTCAGCTCTCGGTTCGCAATATCTTTCGAGCGAAACCCGTGATTCAAGACAACGTGCAACATCTCGTGACACACCACGAACTCTCTATCGTAGTTGGGGAGAGAACGCCAGAACTTGGGGTTAAACAAGAACCGTACTGGTGCGCCGCTTGACGAATAGACGATTGCAGCCGTCTCGATTTCCTCTGTAAACCGTGGAGCACCAATTTGCCAAAGGCTAGAAAACAGCTCGTGGTGCCTCTCTAAGCTTGAGAGAAGCAGTTTGAATTCCTCCTCAACCAGCAAGTCGGCCATAGGGGTCTAGCTCCTGGATAACCTTCGGATCAATCGGCGAGATGTGCGTCACTAGACTTGGCTGTCCAGAACCTGGGATCGCGATGGAGTGCTTCTGACAAACATGAGTTGCACGCTTTCTCAACTCTTTGCTTCCCTCAATGAGATACAGCGCTTGGAGCGCGGTTTGAAACTCTGGAACGTTGTTGGAATACTTGATAACCGTGTCGAGTACCACCGGGTTCGGGAGCACACTCATCAGCCTCTCTCGATCAACGAGCGGCAAAAAGAAGAGGGCTGCAGCTTTCGAGCCGATGATATGTCGCAAAGCTTGTGATCCCGTCGAGGGGTCGTCAAGGAGAGCCTTCGCCCCCGCACGATCTTCGGTCTGGAGGAACTGCTTGAGCTTGTCAAAAACAGGGCCTTCTTCGAGCATTTGGAGGAGTGCCTGAACGCTTGCCTCCTTCGGCAGAACGTCTCGGACCGGCCCTCCAAGTTCCACAACTTGAATCGCATAGTCCAGCCTTCGAGGCGAAATTTTTCTGCGAGCTTCCTCGCCCAAGGTGTCCCACCATTCAAGCGCAGCTTTTCCTTTCGAGCCGAATTTATTAATGAAATAGGCGGGACAAGGTCGATAGGGGATCTCGATCTGGACGTGAAATCGGTCACGCTGTGCGTCGTCCAGCCGTTCAGTATCGTAGTTGGCATTGTCTTCAGGATTGATTGCAGCCCAGACCGTCTTGAGTCGATCGAATCGGTGCCCATTCACGCTCTTGAACTGGAGCAATTCGAGTGCAGCATTTCTGACCTTTGCCGGGGCTCGGTTGAACTCGTCGATGAAGATTGCGTCAACGGCGTCGTCTGCAAGTTCGGGGCGGCGGACGAGGTCGAGGACGGTCGATCCATCGGGTCGGGTCACGGGACGGGGAACTCCAACGAAGTCGACCCAAGGATCCATCGTGGCGCCACTCAGGATCAGGAGTTTCAGCCCAGCTTCTTCAAAAACCCTTTGAACCACCGTTGTCTTGCCGACTCCGTGGCCGCCAGTCAGAAGCACGTTCAGGTTGTTCTTGAGGCAGAATTTTAGTTTTTCGGTATCGATGAGAGGCTTCGGAGCATGGGTGCGTGACCACATTAGACCTTCATCGTACACCGTCAAACGTCTACATTCAAAGTGGAAAACCGCAAAAGTTATCAAGTGGATAAGTGGAAAACTTTGCGTCGAAGTTCGTGCGGGGGTTTACAGGTTCAAAAGCGCATTTTCCAGGGCAAGGAAATCGTCTGGAGTGCCGACTGTGATGCGAACGCAAACGTCAAGAGGAGGATAATTCGGTTTCCTTATGAAAATTCCTGCGAGCAAAAGTCGGTTGAGGAACGCTTCGGCGTCCGCCCGCGTGCCTACTCGCGCAGTTACAAAATTAGTGCGAGAGGGTAGAGTGTCCATTCCGTGGTTTTGAAGCAAGGTTGCAAGTCGTTCCCGGCCTTGATCGACCCGCTCTACGACTGAGGCGAGGTACTGCACGTCTTTCAACGAAGCAAGCGCACCCACCTGAGCAACCGAGCTCACCTCAAAATGCCCCCTGACTCGATTGAGCGGTGCGAGCGTCGCGGCTTCGCCCATGATGTATCCCACCCGCAACCCGGCAAGGCCGTGAGCCTTTGAAAAGGTTCGAAGTCGGACAACGCCGGTGTCTATGCAGTCTAGGGGTAGCAGTTCGGAAGGAGAAACGAAATCTGCATAGGCTTCGTCAAGGATGAGAAGCTGATCTTCGCGCAAAGCAGATCGAAGCCGACTGATTTCCATGACATCACGGAAAGAGCCGGAGGGGTTGTCGGGGTTCGCGATATACACCGCTGTCACGTCAGCAGGCTGCGCTGCCGAAATCAACCCATCAACATCGACTGCAAAATGGTGATAAG
>JBBRHU010000377.1:0-3600 GCA_038222255.1 Fimbriimonadales bacterium
TTGAACGTCCGTTCGGAAGGTCGGACGCCGTTCAGCATAATATCGCCGCCGAGCAACATCGTCCAAGGAGACTGGAGAGCGACCACGAACAAGCTAGAGACGAATAGACCCACGAATAATCTAGACTGGAATCATCCATGCATCGGTGCGCGAATTGTCAGCGTATCGTACAATAGCTCCAAAGGAAATCATATGCAAAAATCTCGATTACTTGCAATCTCGTTGCTCGCACTGGGGACAGTAGCGTTCGCAAATGTTCAGGGCATCACCCTTCGCCGAAAGCTAGCTCCGGGAACGGACACCTATATGGTGACGTCGAAAACCAGTCAAGCAATGACGATCCCCGGAATGGGCGATCAGGACATGGACATCGCTGCCGGTCAGACCCACGTATTCACCTACGGCGCAGTCAAGGACGGAAAGCAGTCCGTCAAGCTCGCAATGACGACCGACAAAATGGACGTCACAGGCCCGATGGCTCAGGCAATGGGCGATCAGAAGATTCCCGTGATCGAGACAACGAGCACGCTTGACGAGCTTAACCGAATGGTCGGTGTCCCGGACAAGAAGGCCAAGACCAACGCCATGATGTCGATGATGATGTCATCTGGACAATCAGTCGGCATTGCGTTCGAGTTCCCTTCCAAGGCGATCAACGTTGGCGACAGCTGGGACATTACGATTCCTAAGAGCTCGATGACTCCGAAAGAGCAGAAGCTCAAAGCCACGCTCATCGGCGAAGCCGAGGGCGGCTACGAAATCAAGATCACCGGAACCGTCAACATCGCGGGTACACCCCCAGGCGGCCCTGCCGAGAGCCCGATGGGACCGATGACCACGAAGCTCAAGGGCACCACTGGCATCGAGTCAACGGCGATCATCGAAAAGGAGACCGGACGAACCCTTCGCCTCAAGGTCGTATCCAAGTCCAAGGTCAATGTGGACATCAACGATGGTCAGATGAGCATCGATTCGAACGGCACCTCGACCACTGAGTACATTCTCAAGAAGTAGTCAAGACTTCTCTCACTTCCACATCTGCGAGCTTTCCGTCGCGGATGTGGAAGATTCGATCCGAGACATCTAGCATCTTGTGATCGTGGGTCGCCGAAATAATCGTGACCCCTCGCTCCATATTGAGCATCCTCAACAAGTCGATAATTTCCTGGCCCGTCTTCAGGTCTAGGTTCCCCGTAGGTTCGTCCGCAAGGATAATCGCGGGCGAGTTTGCGAGTGACCTTGCAATCGCAACGCGCTGCTGCTGTCCGCCCGAAAGTTCACTCGGCCGGTGATGGTAGCGGTGCCCCAGACCGACAAGGTTGAGCAATTCCATTCCCCGCTCTTCTGCCTCGTCAGGCGTCTTTCCTGCGAAGAGCATCGGTAGTGTCACGTTCTCTAGGGCTGTTCGGACGGTGATAAGGTTGAACGTCTGGAAGATGTAGCCAATGGTGTGACATCGCAGAAAGGCGAGTTCCCTCGGCGTGAGCTGCGCAAGGTCGACAGAGTTCACAAAAACAGAACCATCGCTCGGCTTATCTAGCCCTCCGATCATGTTAAAGAAGGTCGACTTCCCCGATCCAGACGGCCCCATAATTGAGAGGTATTCACCCTTAAAGATCTCACAAGAGACCCCGTTGAGAGCGATGACTTGTGCCTCCCCTTCGCCATACCTCTTTGCAACGTCCATTGTCCGAACAACAACTTCGCTCATATTTCAACTCGCAAGGCCGCAGCCGCGGGCATCCTCGCTGCCTGAATCGCGGGCGCTATTGCCGACAAAACCGTTAGCCCGCTACCGATGGCCACGCCGACACCAAATGTCGCAAAAACAGTTCCGATTGGGATTGGCATTCCCATCCTCGCAACAACAGCAGCCATGAGAAAAGACCCGAGGAACGACCCGATTGCGGCTCCGATTACCCCGAGTAGCAGCGCCTCTAGAAAGAAGACCTTGACGACAAAACCGTCCGAAGCACCCAGACACTTGATCGTCCCGATTTCGCGGTACCTCTCACCTACTGACATCAGCATCGAATTGGTCACCCCGACCAGGCACATGACCAGCGACGTGGAGACGAGCCAAAGCCGCTGCGAACCTCCGCCAGTTTTGACCGTTGCCTCTGCAAACGAGAGCGTCTGCATGCTACAAAAGAATGCGATGCCTAGCGCGATGCCGATCGTCGTAATTGCCATTCGCAGGAAGCGCACCCGAATGCTCGCCTTCGCCTGGTGCCAAGCCACCCAGAACGGTGGATCGATGTTCTTGAATTCAAATTGGCTCATGGCTTCGGAAAGAACATCGTGATTAACCCACGTTGGTTCAGCATTATTAGAAACGCCTGCAAGGCCGCTTCTGCTTCAGTCCGATTCATTTTATAACGTTCACGGAGTTTTCGGGCCATGGTTTCGAAAGTGGTCTTGCCATCGCACATGCTCCAAACAAAGGCGCCGATTGGCTCAAGCTCAAATGTCTTCGTCGCCGGACGTTTCGAGAGTTTTTGCATCCACCGCTCAAATCGCTTACCGGTGGCCGCAACAGGGGCGGAGATCATGGCAGAGCCATCCTCATGGGTTTCCCACTCAGCAATAGGATTTCGCAACGGTTTCGCCTTTCGGAGCTGTTGTTCCTTGAACTGGGGGCGCTTCCCTTGAACGAGTGCCTTTAGACGATCCATTCCCAAACGGGCATCCCCGGCACCAATCGGTTCCTTCCGATGCCACTTTCGAGCATAACCCATACGACTTGGTTTCGTTCTGGTTGGAGGCGTGCAATCACCTTTTTCGAGGAAAGCGGGAACGGTCGCCGCCGCACAATGCTGACCTCTGTGTCACGCTCTTCGACCTCTCCCGACACCCGAGCTACCGCCTCAATCCAGGCTGCGAATCCTTTGGCACGAATCAGGTCCTCGGCAAAACCCCAACGCTCGGCGGTAACTTTTGCCCGATTGGATTTCAGTTCGATCCCCGTTCGGCCCGCAATCAGCACTGTTCGGGTGAGTTCGAACTCCTTCGGAAGTTTCACTGCTAGGCCAAGAAACGCCCACAGGACTTCCTCTCCACCCGACTGGAATGAACGAATGAGAGGTTTGAGAACACGTTCGTGATTGGACCGCTTCGGAGACGAAACCTCGACGATGAAAGTGCGCTTCGTTTCCGCGCAGTGAAGCAGAGTGCCTCTCCTCGATATTGCGGATTGAATCTGGAAGGTCGTCTGTTCGCCGTCATCAAGGAGTTGACTATCAAAGGCGACTCGATCTTTCTTGGCGTCTTTCCGGAGCTGCGCGATGTAATTTTTAGCTGCAGCCTCCAAATCTGGAAGGGCTTTTGAAGGCTCCCACCGCACTTGAATGGCACCACCTTGTCCATTAGCAAGTCGTACGTAGCCCTGGTTTAGCTTCCCTGAAAGAGAAACGGGTTCCCATTCGTCTGGATGATCGAATGAGAACCCTTGATAGCCGAACTTCACGGCTGGTGATTAGGCGCCAGGCGTCTTTTCGGCGACCTTGACTTCCTTCGTTTCGGTAGTAACTGTCTTCACAACTTCAACGGGGGCAACGCTTTCCTCGTGGATAGCTTTAGAAAGGTTCTGCTTTCCTTCAT
>JBBRHU010000378.1:0-3594 GCA_038222255.1 Fimbriimonadales bacterium
CCGCCGAAATCGCCCGACTCGAGCCCGAGTGGGCCAAGCCCGATCGATGGGGCGGTATGGTCGAAATGCTGATTCGAGACTGCGCAAATCCCAAGCGAGACGACCCAATGTTTCCGTTCTTGAGGAACTTCGACATCTACGAGGGCCACACGTGGGCAGATGGGAAAGGCGCGTTTGCCGATGGCAACAATAACGAGTCGTCTTCAGAAGCGATGAATGCCTGGACCGGGCTGATCCTTTGGGGTTCGATGACTGGAAATAAGCAGATTCGCGACACCGGCATCTACCTGTACGTCACCGAGAAGGACGCGATTGACAACTACTGGTTCAACGCCACGAAGATCTATCCAAAGTCTTTCACTCGTTCAATGGCATCGATGATTTGGGGTGCCAAGGCCGTCTATGCGACTTGGTTTTCTGGCGACCCGATTTGCATGCACGGGATCAATTTTCTCCCGCTACAAAGCGGCTCGCTGTACCTCGGGACGAATCCAGCCGCGGTGGTGAACGATGTTGCCGGCCTCGTTAGAGAGCGATCTGAGGGTTTGCTCAAAGATCCTAAGCGAGACAAGACCAAGCCTCGCCTCGTCGGAAAGCACTGGGGAGGCTGGGGGGACATCATTCTGATGTATCAAGCCTTAGGTGATTCAACGGCAGCTCTTGGCGATTGTAACTTTGACACTCAAGAAATCGAGGCCGGGAACTCGCGCGCAAACCTTTATCAGTGGATCCACTTCTTCAATTCTGTCGGCACGGTGGATGCGTCTGTTACGGCATCATCACCCTTGTCGAGTGTTTTCATCAAAGGTAGTCAGCGCACTTATGTTGTCTACAATATCGGTCCATCTCCACTTGTTGTGCGGTTCTCCGACGGTACGGTTGTGCGTGCTGAGAAGCCTGGATCAACTGTCTTTCCGCAAAAGCGTTAATGCGTTTATCTCCTTTCTGGCAAACTAGAATCCGTGGTGAGGATCGGGATTGTCGGAAAGAGGGGAGGGAGTGCGATTCGGGGGCTGAGGTCGGTTTCTGGGGTGGAGGTTTCCGCCTTTTGCGACATCAACTCGGCGGTGGTTGCAGAGCAACAGGCTGAGTTTGGAGTCGACCTCGGCTTTACGGACTACCTTGAAATGCTTGACCACGTCGATGCAGTCGCGCTTGGTTCACCGATGCACCTTCATGTCCCGCAAGCGATCCTGGCCTTGAACTCTGGGAAACATGTGCTAAGCGAAGTCACGGCCGCGGTTTCGCTGGACGAGTGCTGGCAGCTCCTGGAGGCCGTTCGATCAAGCAGCAAAACCTACATGCTTGCAGAGAACTATTGCTACTTCGAAGAGAACATTCTGATTCGAGAGCTTGTCCGAAAGGGGCTGTTTGGAGAGGTCTACTTTGGCGAAGGCGAGTACATCCACGATGTTCGTTTCCTACACACTGACGCCCAAGGCAACCCCACGTGGCGCTACCATTGGCAAGTCGGCGCACCTGGAAACACCTACATCACGCACGAACTCGGACCTGTTATGCAGTGGTTCAAAGCCGCTGACCCCAGTGAGCAGATCGACACCGTCACCTGTCTGGGAACAGGCGTTCGAACCGACAAAGAGCACCCCCACGATGACACTTCCCTGACCCTGATCAAGCTGAAGAGCGGCAAGCTGCTGAAGATGCGCCTAGACATGATGTCGAACACGCCCGGGATGACCTACTACTCACTCCAAGGGATCACCGGAACCTACGAGAGTGGTCGTGGCGGAAAGGTCGGCTCGCGAATCTGGATCGGCGAAGACAAAACCGTTAGCTGGGACGACCCGAAGAGGGAGTGGCAACCGGTCTCTGACTTTTCTCATCACCTCCCCTCAGATTGGCGAACCCACATCGAAGTTGCGAAGGCGAGCGGCCACGGAGGTGGGGACTATCACACCGCCCGAATTTTCGCGGAGTCCTTGCTGTCCGGAGCGAAGCCAGACATCGACATCTACGAAGCCCTCGAATGGACTGCAGCAGGCCTCTGCTCGCAAATCTCGATCTTGGAAGGCGGTGCAGCGATCCAGGTGCCTGACTTCCGACTGCCCAGAGCGTAACCGTTTACTTGCGGATCCTACACCAATTTCTTTATGATGGCTTTAAGACCAAGTTGAATTTGCTTGGGGGTATTCCGCATCTCTCTAAGATGATTGTCGAGAAGTGCTGATGAGACGCAGCGCTGGCGTGGCCCTCAACCGCGTAGTGACTCAACGGAGCAGCCAGAACCTGCGGTTCTCGCATCGTCGAAAATTCGACAGATTCAACTAGAGCTAGAATCGGGGATTTCGACTTATTGCTTGTATACACGGGAAGATTCGGTACCTTCCCCGCCGTAAGCGCGTA
This sequence comes from Fimbriimonadales bacterium, assembly GCA_038222255.1. Classification (GTDB taxonomy): domain Bacteria; phylum Armatimonadota; class Fimbriimonadia; order Fimbriimonadales; family Fimbriimonadaceae; genus Fimbriimonas. The sequence continues at coordinate 2,365 of JBBRHU010000378.1, forward strand.
TGCGGCAACTTGGATCGTTAGCTCATGCCATGTTGAAATAGAGTGAACCGAGCCGTCCGGAAGAATGAGCTGTTGCACTTTTCGCCCTGTAACCTGAATGGATGTGAAGGTCCCCAGCGCGGCCATGTCAGATGTAGCCAAAGGCGTAGTATTAAGCTCGACGTTGCTACTTGCCGGTGCAACTTTGGTGTCGAGAGTGACGGAATGGCCCTTTTGGCTTTCAAAGAAGTCGAATACATCCTGTGCAGACACGTTGGCTAGGCCAGGAGCTGATTTTAGTGACTTCGCGATTGTCTTCAATAGCTCGCTAGTGGGCTTTGCAAGTTGCTCGGAGAGATACGAAAAGAGGCGGGCGTTTTTGACGTATCCTTCCAGTTTTCCGAGGATGATGGAATTTTTCGAGATTGCCTCAAGGAAACTGACAAATCCATCCTCCCTAAGGTCAGCTTTACAGGCAAGCTTAGTATGCACGGTCCCCACGATGTGATTGTCGTATATTCGCCATTCCTTGCCGTTCGAAAGGACAACCCAACGTTTGCCTTGCGTGTTTGCATAGTTGACCGCTTGATTAGCGTGATTGTCGTCGAGTGAAACATCCCATGCCTTCGCCTCTAAGAACCAAGTGAAATCTTCAGCAGAAGGGAGGATCGTGTAATCAGGCTTTTGCTTGGCTTGATCTGCCCCTTGAACTTTTATTTCTTGATATTCATAACCCATCGCCAAGAGGAGGGGTTCAATTATACGGAAGCAGGTCTCGGGCTCGTTTGAAGGTGCCGGTTGCGAAGACTTGATAGCAGTCGCAATCGCAAATTCAAGTTTTTCGCGCATAAACTTGTATACCCCGTCCTCCTTTCGGGCGGGATTAGTTCTGCTTCTCCGGACGCAAAATTTACTTCGAAATCGAATCTGGCCGAGAACGATAGCTAGGAGATTCAGCAACTGGCATACTCAGGCTGGATGAGGAATTGGGCGGGGAATCTGGAGTATGGTGCGGCTCGCTATTTTGAGCCTCGCGGGCTTGATGAACTGCGAGAGGTTGTGGCTGCTAGCAGCCGTTTGAAGGCGGTTGGGACTCGGCATTCCTTTACCACTATCGCCAATACCGAGGGGGATCATGTTTCGCTTCGGCACTTCTCCGCTATTTCGCCGGTTGATCGCCAGACGAATACGGTTCGGATTGGGGCGGGGGTGAATTATGGGGTGCTCGGTCAGGCGCTTCAGCAAGAAGGG
>JBBRHU010000379.1:0-3593 GCA_038222255.1 Fimbriimonadales bacterium
CCGAAGAGCTGAAGCTTTGGAGCAAGGTGGACCCCGCCACGATTGCCTCATTAGGGTTCCGTTCCCTAGGTGAAAAGGGCGTCGACAACCTGACCATCACAAGTGAAGTTCTGAGCGCCTTGCTCAGTAGCAACCAAGCACCGAAGTGATGCGACGATTTGAAAAGGTCTGTTTAGTGCTTAAAGAATCCCCGCTGCAGGGACTCTTACGTCGCTATGGATCGCTCGGGCAAGTCCAGTTCATTCTGATGCAGCAGGGGATCGCCACGACGGAATACGAGCGGTTTGATCGGGTTCAAAACTCGGTTTTTGAAACGTTACGCTCGCAACTCTCTAAAAACTTCAAAGTCGCCGTGGTGGACTTCCAGTTTCTTCCTACCTATCAATTCGACCCCGCCGCGGTTGTCGTCACGATCGGTCCAGATGGGCTTGTCGCGAACACCGCCAAATATCTTGATCGACAGCCCATAATCGCCGTTAACCCCGATCCAAAGACGATCGACGGAGTACTCGCCAGCCAAACGGTTGTGTCTACTCTCAACATCCTTGCTGGACAGTTCCCGGCGGAAGAGCAGAGCCTGACGATGGCAGAAGCTGTGCTGCCCGATGGGCAACGGCTGTTCGCAGTGAACGACCTGTTCATCGGGCAAAGGACTCACGTTTCCGCTCGATACCGGATTTCGCACGCAGAGCTTAACGAGCAACAGTCCAGCAGCGGGATCATTGTTTCAACGGGCACGGGTTCAACCGGCTGGTATCGCTCGATGATGACAGGTGCTCGACGAATCATAGGTGACGAATCTAATGCGGATACACGATTTTCGCGAACCACCCCTGAACTACGGTTCACGGTGCGAGAGCCCTTCGTGAGTCGAGCATCCCTCGCCGGAATAGTTCACGGAACGATTAGGCAAGGGGAGTCCCTCAATATCCTTTCGGAGATGCCTCAGAACGGCGTCATTTTCTCCGACGGAGTTGAGTCCGACTTCCTCGAATTCAACAGCGGAGTCCTCGCCTCGATCCGAGTCTCGGACCGAACTGTCAGCTTGATCGTATAGGGCCTAAGTTCTCACGACAAAGGGTGTACGCTAGCTTTTGTGGTTTTGGCTTCAGCTTGCCTGGTGGTATTGATGACGAAGGATGGAATGGGTTGGGGCGAATCGAACCCCGGAATTTGGCGGACGACTGTCGGCAAAGCTGATAAAGTCACGCTGCTTGGAGCAGCGGGAACTTCGCCGCTTTTGGAAGGGCTGAAGAAACTCGGAAAGGGAAGTCTTCCAGCTGGCCTCCTTGACGGCACATCCGGCGGCACCTTTGATGGAAAAGCTTGGGTAAAGCTCCCTCTAGCGCATGATGAGAAAATTTATGGTTTGGGCCTCCGGCTAAAAGGGTTAGAGCGTAGGGGAATTGTTCGGCTTCGAATGGACCACTTTGGCCCGAGCGACGACCGAACGCACGCGCCAGTTCCGTTCTACATTTCATCGAAAGGGTACGGCGTTTTCGTCAATTCCGCCAGACCGCTCACGTTCAATATCGGAGTGGGGAATAGACTCGGTGCCGAAGAGACACCGGCTGCACGCGATCGCAATACTGACCCAAACTGGGATGCCGAACCGTTCTCGGGTTCAGTCGAAATCAGTGCCGATGCGAGTGGACTTGAAGTCTACGTTATCGAAGGACCGGAGCTGATGAAGGTCGTTCAGCGGTTCAACTTGCTTGGCGGCGGTGGCGCATTGCCGCCAAAGAGTGCCCTTGGCTTTTGGCATCGAGTCCGCACGATGGCCGACTCGAAGGAGGTCCTTGGCGAGATTGACGAATTCAAGAAGCGCGGCTTCCCGCTCGACGTCCTTGGACTCGAACCCGGATGGCAGTCTAAGAGCTACCCCTGCACGTATGACTGGAATCCGAAACTCTTTCCCGATCCTGATGCATTTTTGAAGGCGTGCGCGGCGAAGGGCGTCCACGTGAACTTGTGGGAGAACCCCGGTATCTCGGCAGAGAGCTCGGTGTACAAGGCCCTCCTCCCCTTCGCGGGATCGCACACCGAGTGGCTCGGGATGGTCGCCGACTACCTTAAGCCGGAGGCGAGAAAAATCTACGCCGCGCACCAGGAGAAAACTCATGTCGCCAAAGGGGTATCGGGATATAAGTTGGACGAAGTTGATGGTTTCGACAATTGGCTCTGGCCGGACCACGCGCAGTTTCCGTCTGGCATCAACGGCGCCACGATGCGCCAGATCTATGGCGTGACAATGCAGCGAGCCTTGAACGATATGTTCTTGAAGCGAAATCAGCGCACCATGGGCCTTGTTCGCGGCACAAACGCAGGCGCCCAGCCCTTCGACTATGTGATCTACAGCGACCACTACGACCACAAGGAGTTCCTAACTGCACTCGTGAGTACAGGATTGTGTGGAACGATGTGGGCGCCGGAGATCCGTTCCGCGAAGAACTCCGAAGAGTGGATCCGCCGAATGCAGACTTCGTGCTTTGCCCACTTGGCTCAACTCAACGGATGGGCTGACGCCACCAAGCCTTGGTCGTACCCCGAAGTCGAAGAGGCGAGCAAGCAGACAATTCTTCTTCGCAATCGGCTATTCCCCTACCTCTACACCGCCTTTGCTCAATACGCCTACGACGGCAAGCCCGTAGTCCGACCGATGTTGCTTGAAGATGGCGGATTGGAGACCGATCAATTCTTGCTCGGCGATTCGATTCTGATCGCTCCAATGTTCGCGGGCCAGAAATCTCGAAAGGTCCGACTGCCCAAGGGAGTGTGGTGCGACTTCCACACCGGCAAAGAAGTCGGCACTGGCACGATCACAATCTCACCCGACCTCGCCACGACTCCAATGTTCGTACGCTCCGGCTCCGCAATTCCGATGCTCGGTCCGGAGTTGAGCATTGGTGAAGTCTTCAAGCGAAACACCGTCGCCTTAGAAGTTAGACTCTATGGAAATGCGGCGCAGAAGGTCCAGCTTTACGATGATGACGGCGTCACCTTTGACTACCGAAAAGGAAAGTTGTCCTGGATCACAATCGACCCTGCCAAACGAGAACTGAGGATCCCATTCGAGGCGTTCAAGTCCAAGTACGGCAAGGTCGTGTGGGTGCAGGTGGGTGGTTCGGGTTAGGGTCTGACGACGGGCGAACGAAAAGTGATGGTCGTTCCCACTTGTGCGCCGTTCTTGATCCCATTCCCTATTGTCAGCGAAAGCGAATTTCGCGATGATGCGATCCTAGCCGTAGCCATAAATTGTTGGGCATCCTCTCGACTCTTAAACCCGTACGAGTCGAAGTTATCGGCGATTCGCCTCGCCATCGCCTTCCCTTCAGGTGTGCTCGCGAAATCGTTACCTTCCACTCTAGATTGAATCTTTTCCTTCGATTCTCCGTATCTTGCCAACGAATCCTTAAGGGCATCTTCATACTCGCGATCGAGCTCTGTGATTAGCTTGTTGGCAGCGGCGAGCCCAACCAAGGAAGCGGCTTCCTGGTCTTTGGTGCGAGTGAATCCGAAAAAGAGAAATCGTAGATCTGGACGGCTGCTGGGCCGCCCCTCGTTTCTAGCCTCTTGCTCCTCTCGGCTGAGTC
>JBBRHU010000380.1:0-3562 GCA_038222255.1 Fimbriimonadales bacterium
CCACTGGCGGAAAATCACGAACGGACTGCCGGCGGAGGCAGGGCGCATCGGAATCAGCTACTGCAACAAGGACCCCAAGCAAGTGTACGCAATCGTGGATGCGCGGACGGGCGGAGGAATCTACCGCTCTGGCGATGGTGGCGAATCTTGGAAACTTACAAGCTCGGAGGGTCGCCTTTGGGGACGAGGCAGTGACTTTGGAGAAGTCAGAGTAGATCCGACGAACCCTGAAACCGTTTATGTTGCCAACACATCTGCTTACAAGTCGATCGATGGTGGAAAGACTTGGCGATCGTGGAAAGGCGCGCCAGGTGGCGACGATTATCACACGGTTTGGATCAACCCTGAGCATCCGGAAAACATCTTATTGGCGTCTGACCAAGGTGCGACGATTACAGTCAACGGGGGCGAAACCTGGAGTTCTTGGTACAACCAGCCAACGGCTCAGCTCTACCACGTCTCCACCGATAACCAAGTTCCCTATTGGGTTTACGGTGGACAGCAAGAAAGCGGAAGCGTTGGAATAGCATCCCGCGGAAACGATGGCCAGATCACCTTTCGGGAGTGGCATCCCTCGGGTGGCGACGAGTATGCCTACCTTGCACCTGACCCGCTCAACTTTCGATACATCTTTGGCGGCAGAGTCAATCGTTACGACAAGGTGACCGGCATCGTCAAGGACATTCGGCCGAAGACTCCCCACCGAACGCTTCGGACCGCCCCACTTCACTTCTCGCCTGTTGACAAGAAGACACTCTACTTCGGTGCAAACATCTTGTTCAAGACGAGCGACGGCGGAGACAATTGGGAGGTCATCAGCCCAGATCTATCGCGTGAGAAATTCGATGTCTCGCCATCGATTGGGGTCTACACGACGCCTGCGATGGCGACCATGGCGCGAAGAGGAGTGATCTACTCGCTCGGCCTATCGCCGCTGAATCAAGAGATCATCTGGGCCGGTACTGACGATGGACTTGTTCACCTCACCCGCAATGGTGGCAAAACTTGGGCGAATGTGACGCCGCCTCAGATGAACTCTTGGAGCAAAGTATCGAGCATCGACGCGAGCCACTTTGACGAGGGGCGAGCATATATCTCAGTCAATCGAATCCGACTCGATGACCAGAAGGCGTATGTTTGGCGGACCACCGACTTCGGTGCGACTTGGCAACTTGTGACCACCGGACTTCCCGCCTCGCCGTTGAACGTCGTGCGGGAGGATCCCGTTCGGAAGGGGCTACTCTACTGCGGCTCAGAGACATCAGTTTGGTTTTCGGCGAGCGACGGAGCGTCTTGGTCGCCACTCAGGCTGAACATGCCTGCCACGTCGATCCGAGACCTTGTTGTGAAGAACGATGACCTCGTGGTCGGAACTCATGGTAGGTCGTTCTGGATTCTCGACGATGTCTCTCCGCTACGCGAGCTTGCCGACGGGCTCGATTACCAGCTGACCACGCCACGAGACACTTACCGCTTCGAGCGGAACACGAACAACGACACTCCGCTCCCGCCAGAGGAGCCAGCCGGGAAGAACCCACCGGATGGAGCAATCATCTATTACTCGCTTCCGAAGACGGCAGGGGGCGAGGTCAAGCTAGAGATCCTTGATTCCCAGGGCAAAACCGTGCGGATATTCCGGTCTTCGGACAAGGCGGATGTTAGCGATGAAGGCTCACTCACCGTTCCTTCCTACTGGATTCGGCCCCACCAACCACTTCTCTCCTCAGCTGGCTCGCATCGGTTTGTTTGGGACCTCCATGCCGAGCCAACGGGTGGCGGGCGGCGAGGGTATCCGATAAGCGCGATCTTTCAGGACACCCCTGGAGGTCAGGGGTCGATGGTGCCAGCAGGAACTTACCAAGTCAGACTCACGGTGGATAACAAGGTTTTGACCAAAAGATTCAAGGTAGTTTCAGACCCAAGGCAATGAGAGTTGCCGTCGTTGGTGCGGGGGTTATGGGGCTGAGCACCGCGCGATCTCTCCTCGCCGCCGGGGATCAGGTCACGGTCTACGAGCCTCGGCCGATCTTCCATACCGAAGGCAGTTCGCATGGTCGATCTCGGATTGTGCGGGTGGCCTACATCGATCCGTTCTATGCCGAGATCATGAAGGCCACGATGCCGAAGTGGCGGGAGTGGCAGTCCCTCTCCTCAGTGCCGATTCTGCACGAAGTCGGAATTGTCTATCTTGGTCCAGCTGCGAGCCCCGACATGCAGTCGGTGAAAGACACTCTTCGCGGTCTTGGAGAACCTACGACTGAGATATCAAGGGAGCACGAGTCCGGTCTGATTCTTTCGGGTGATGAGGTCGGGATTTACTCGGCGGACGGTGGTTGGGTGGACGCCGACGCCGTTCGTCGTTTCTTGTGGTCAGGCATCGAAGAGAGCGTAACACTCGCCAATGTACAAGTCCAGAATCCAAGTGAGTTGCAGGCGCAATTCGACCGCGTCGTTCTCACCGTTGGATCCTGGGCCACTCAATTTTGCAACTGGTCGGTTCGTCCCCGACTGCAGACCGTTGCTTACTTCGAAGGACATCACCCTGGGCCGGTGTGGATTGATGCCTTTGGGGACATGATGTACGGCTTCCCTTCTGAACCAGGGCGGAATGACTTCAAAGTTGGCATCCATAACTTTGGCAAAGACTTCGACCCCGACGTCCGAGACCGACCGACAGATACAGAGAGTCTCTCGCGGCTCACAGACTACGTGAAGGAGAGGTTCGGCATTGTCAACCCAACGATCACGCACAGCGTCACTTGCCTATACACGATGACCGACGACGAAGATTTTCGGATCGGTTGGCTAGATCGCCGCATCTTGCTCGTTTCCCCCTGTAGCGGCCACGGGTTCAAGTTTGCGCCGTACCTTGGGGACCTCGTTCAAGGGGTGCTACACGAGGACGTGCCAATCCCGCTCCGGTTTACTCGGCAGGACTGACACGGATCTTTTGCGCGGCGACGAAAGCCCGCTTGCGAATGTCGTCCATCGGCTCTCCAAAAGTTCCGCTCGCTACCGCGACCGCCATTCTCCGATACTTTCTCGCCGAGGGCTTTCCAAACACCCTCACATCGATTCCGGGTTCTGAGACAGCATCGGCGACGCCCTCAATATTGGGCAGGATTGAAGAGGCGAAATCGGCAAGAACCACGGCGCTTGCCGCAGGATGTTGAAGCGAAATTCCTGGAATCGGTAGCCCGAGAACCGCCCGCACATGAAGTTCGAACTCGTTGAAGTTGAAGCAATTCGAGAGGGTGACCATGCCCGTGTCATGCGGGCGCGGAGAGAGTTCGGAGAAAACGACTCCATCCTTCGCGAGGAAAAACTCCACGCCCCAAAGGCCCGCTCCCCCTAACGCCCTGGTCACGTCTGCGGCCATCTTCTGCGCCACGGCGAAGTCTTCGTCGGAAATTGCGCACGGAACCCAGCTCTCCTGTAGTCGCCCCGCTCCTGGCGGTGACCTAGCGGAGGGCAAAATAGCGTTGGCCCGTCTTTCTGAGTCACCGTCAGAAGGGTGATTTCAGATTCGAACTCAACAAAGCCCTCAACGATCACCTCGCCG
>JBBRHU010000381.1:0-3549 GCA_038222255.1 Fimbriimonadales bacterium
TTTCTCGTTCGACTTCTTAGGATCGTCCTTGAAATCAGGGAGCGCCGTGATCCAAGAGTGCATGTCGGTGAATCGAATCGTGAGTGGGTCTGTTTCCGGATGTTCTTCGACCAAACGGATCGCAATATCCTCAGTATCCTGCCACTTCAGATCCATATCCACTCCTCATGACCGTCGTAGGTCGACCACGGCATCGGTACGGGACCGTTGCTATGTGACCTCCGAGACCTTTTTCCCCTGCAACCCCTTTGTAAGCGAATCATTTAAGAGAGCGACGGTCAGTAACTTTGCGGCCTGTTCGAGGTCCGCCATGCGTGCACGGATGGCACGTGGGTCTGCCCCGTCTTTGGCAGCAGTCAGCGCCGCCAGCGCGGTACGAGTCGCAGCAATCTTGTCTGATGCGATGAGATGGCTTCCCTCCAGGATGGATTTCTCCATCGTCGTGATCAATGCACCGGCATCCAGTCGTGCTTCAATCAACTTGCGGGCGGAGACATCATCTGCAGCAAACTTAAATGAATCTTCGATCATTTGCTCCACTTCACTGTCTGACAATCCGTAAGACGGCTTGACCTCGATAGACTGGCTTTGCCCTGTCCGCATGTCTTTGGCCAGTACGTTGAGAATGCCGTTTGCGTCAATCAAGAACGTGACTTCGATACGTGGCACACCGGCTGGTAAGGGTGGCACTTTGAGTCTGAATCGCGCCAGGCTTCGATTATCTTTCGCGAGCTCGCGCTCGCCTTGAAGGATATGAATGTCGACACCGGTCTGGCCATCCACGTAGGTCGTGAACATCTCTTTTGCGCCGGCGGGAATCGTCGTATTCCGACGGATCACGCTGCTCATCACGCCGCCCATTGTTTCGATGCCGAGCGATAGCGGGGTTACATCCAGCAGCAACATGTCGGTGGTGCCACCGCTCAATATATCGGCCTGGACTGCCGCGCCAAGCGCAACGACTTCGTCAGGATTGAGCTCGCAATGGGGAGCTTTGCCGAATAGATCCTGGACACGCTGCCGAACAAGCGGCATACGAGTCGAACCGCCAACGAGGACCACCTCATCGATGTCGTTTGGAGTGAGGCCGGCATCCTTCAGAGCAAGACGGCAAGGTCCGAGCGTGCGCTCCACCAATTCCATGGTGAGGGATTCGAGTTGTTCTCGGGTAAGATCTCTCGCGTACCGCCCTTTGCCCTCAGGCAGGTCAAGAATCGCCGTCATCTTGATCTCATCGGAGAGTCTGATTTTTGTCCGCTCGGCTTCCAGTCTGACTGCCTGCATATGGTCGGGATAGGCATTCAAGTCGAGGGCATGTTGCTCGCGGATTTCCTTGACGAAAAGATCTGCGAGCCGGCGGTCGAGGTCATCGCCTCCGAGATGGGTGTCGCCATTGGTCGCCAGGACTTCGAAGATACCGTTCTTGAGTTTCAGGATGGAAATATCGAAGGTTCCCCCGCCAAGGTCATAGACAGCAATCGTGCCCTGAGTCTTCTGTTGGAGCCCATAGGCTAGCGAGGCAGCAGTCGGTTCATTGATAATTCGTAACACCTCGAGCCCGGCGATCATGCCGGCATCTTTCGTCGCTTGCCGCTGGCTATCGTTAAAATAGGCAGGAACGGTGATGACGGCCTTGGTAATGCTCTCACCGAGGTACGCCTCAGCCCGTTGCTTTAATTCCTTCAGAATCATGGCAGAGATCTGCGGCGGGGAATACGTTTTCTCGCCCAGCTTGATCCGGATGACTCCGCCCTGTTCCGTCAAGTGGTAAGGAAAGTACGCCAGCTCGCCCTGGAGATCCTCAAGACTCTTTCCCATAAATCGTTTCACGGAATAGACAGTTCGTTCCGGGCTGCGCGTCAGGTGTTCTTTCGCCGAATCGCCGACGATCAGCCCGTTGTCGGTCATCGCCACGACAGAAGGGACCATCGTACGCTCGTTCCGACCTGGTATGACACAGGGGTGGCCGTCCGCCATATAGGCGACGAGCGAATTCGTTGTACCGAGATCAATGCCGACGATACGTGCCATGGCGGTGATTATCCGATAGTTGAGACAAGATCGCGCACGATGTTCTTGACGTAGGTGCGGTTGGACAGATGTTCTCGCATCCCTTTCAATATCCGGTCGCGCTCGGCCCTTGCCTGCTCGGTGGCCTCCCCGCGATCTTGAAGCCTGTCCCACTGAACAAAGAGTTGCTGCAAAGCGGCCTCCATGTCCCGCTGCCGCTGTTCGAGTGTGTTCCGTTCCGATTGGATTTTCGCACGGAGCGTCGATTCGGGTTCTGACGCGAGGCCGACAGCTCGGTACTCGTTTAATGTGTCTTGTAGTTCAAGAATTTCTTCAAAGAGGTCGGCGGGAGGAGAATTCCGAATCTCTTTCACCGACCCGGCTTCTAGATCGAGGAGATACTCAGCCCTCTCGATCGGGTCGCGGAGCGTCCGGTATGCGGTATTCAACATGGCGGAATTGCCTAGGCTGATGGTCTGTTCGGCAGCGCTCTTGTTCTGATAGAAATCGGGATGGAATGCCCGGCTCAGTTCGTAGAATTTAGCTTCCAGCTGGTGCTGGTCGATCGTGAGGCGGCGGGGAAACCCCAGGCAGGTGAAGTAATCAAGTTCTTTCGAAACCGGTTGGACCTTGACGCAACGGTCACAGAAATATTCACCGGCCACTGCAGACTGGCAGTGCCAGCACATGCTGCGAGCCATCTGCAGCTCACGTGGGCCGGCGGTGCGAGGAATGTGGTGGTCCATGTGGTCTCCCTGACAGCGGGCATGGCAGGCTGCCATGCCCGTGGATGGCTTCAATACGCTACTGACGCTCGTTATGCCGAGAAGGACTCTCCGCAACCACAGGTCTTGTCGGCATTCGGATTGACGAATTTGAAGTTTCCACCCATCAGGTCTTTTTGGAAATCCAGCTGCGTGCCTTGAAGATAGATCGCGCTCTTGGCGTCGACAATGACTTTCACACCGTCAAAGTCATGGACTTGGTCGTGCTGTCCAATCTTTTCGTCGAAGTTGATCGTGTAGCTTAGGCCTGAGCAGCCGCCGCCCTTTACGCCGAGACGAAGCCCCCCTTCCGTGAGTCCCTGCACGTTGATGAGGCGTTTCACTTCTTTCAGTGCCGACTCGCTGAGCGTAATCACCGGAGCTTGGGTTTCTGCGTTCGTGGTGTCCATAGCAACACTCCCTTTGTTCACGTTACTTCGCGTCGATCAGTGCTCCATCGGCTTTCTTCTGGTAGTCCGCGAGGGCGGCCTTGATGGCATCCTCGGCGAGCACGGAGCAATGGATCTTCACGGGCGGCAGGTTCAGCTCCTGCACGATGTCGGTGTTCTTGATCTTCTGGGCTTCATCGATGGTCTTGCCCTTCAACCATTCGGTGGCAAGACTCGAGCTGGCGATGGCGGACCCACAGCCGAAGGTTTTGAACTTTGCGTCCACGATCGTGTCGTTCTCCACCTTGATCTGAAGCTTCATGACGTCACCGCACTCCGGGGCTCCGACCATGCCGGTACCGACCCCTTCCTCGTCCTTCTTGAAG
>JBBRHU010000382.1:0-3508 GCA_038222255.1 Fimbriimonadales bacterium
GAGACGGCACCACCACCGCCACCGTTCTTGCTCAGGCAATCGTGAACGAAGGCCTTCGATACGTCGCAGCTGGCGGTAACCCAATCGCTGTGAAGCGAGGCATCGACAAGGCCGTAACCTGCCTGGTCGAAGAGATCAAGAAGGCTTCTCAGCCAATCAAGGACAAGGAGCAAGTCGAATTCGTTGCCACCATTGCCGGTAACGATTCTGAAGTGGGTCAGCACGTCGCTGAGGCCATGGACAAGGTCGGCAAGGATGGCGTCATCACCGTCGAAGAGTCGAAGGGCCGAGAGACGACCCTCGAAGTCGTCGAAGGTATGCAATTCGACCGAGGCTACATCAGCCCCTACTTCGTCACCGACCCAGAGCGCATGGAAGCCGTGATCGAGAACCCGATCATCCTCATCCATGAGAAGAAGATCAGCAGCGCGCAGGACTTCCTGCCGTTCCTCGAGAAGGCTTCGGCTGCTCGACGACCGATCTTGATCATTGCTGAGGACATCGAGGGTGACGCTCTTGCAACCATCGTTCTCAACAAAATTCGAGGCGTGCTCCAGATCGCAGCGGTCAAGGCTCCAGGCTTTGGCGACCGACGAAAGGCAATGCTTGAGGACATCGCAGTTCTGACCGCTGGTCAGTTCATCAGCGAGGACCTTGGCACGAAGCTCGACAATGTCACCATCGACATGCTCGGCACCGCGAAAAAGGTCGTCATCACCAAAGAAGAGACCACCATCATCGAAGGCGCAGGTTCGAAGGATGCCGTCATGGGTCGAATCAATCTGATCAAGAATCAGATCGAAAAGACCGACAGCAACTACGACCGAGAGAAGCTCCAAGAGCGACTTGCGAAGCTGAGCGGCGGCGTTGCCGTCATCAAGGTCGGCGCTTCTACCGAGACTGAACTCAAGGAAAAGAAGCACCGATACGAGGACGCTCTTTCCGCTACCCGAGCAGCAGTTGAAGAAGGTATCGTCCCTGGCGGCGGCACCACACTTCTCCGCGCGCAGATTGCTCTCGACGGCCTCAAGCTTGAGGGCGACGAAGCAACCGGCGTGGCAATCGTTCGCCGCGCTATCGAAGAGCCGATCCGACAGATCGCTGCTAATGCAGGTCTTGAGGGTTCGGTCATCGTAGAGCGAGTCCGCGCTGCACCCGCTGGTTTCGGCCTCAACGCCCTGACCGGTGAGATCGTGGACATGGTCGCTGCTGGCATCGTTGACCCCGCAAAGGTCACCCGATCAACCATTCAGAACGCCGCTTCGATCGCAGGCTTGGTGCTCACTACCGAAGCCCTCGTGGTCGAAAAGCCAGAGCCCAAGAAGGCTGGCGGTGGCGCTCCAGGAATGGACGGCATGGGCGGTATGGACTACTAAGAGTCCAGTCGCGAGAGAGCCCCTCGTCCTCATGGACGAGGGGCTCTTTATTTGACCTGTCTGCTGCTGAGTGAAGCTGAGCGGCCGACAACTCCGTCCGATGTCGCTGGTGGAGTTTTGAGGAACGTACCTTCGATGCCTTCAACTTTGAGAATGCCGTCTGGCTGGAACTCGAGGAAGGCGAAGAGCGGCTTGGAGTACGGCACCATTCCTCCCGCCCAAAAGTAGCTTGCCGAATTCAAACAAAGGCAAGGGATACCCTCGAAATACTCCAGGCGATCCACGTGGAGATGGCCGAACAGGCAACAGACCACTCCGCCTCGTGGGTTTTCGGCACGACATTGGGCGACGAGCTTGAGCACTTCGAGTTGTTCCACGGGGATAGATTGTCCTGGCTCGGCAAAACCCAGTGGTTGGTGCGAGAGGAGAATGGTCGGCTTCTTTCCTTTCAAAAGCTCCCGCCTTAGCCAACCTAACTGTTCGGGGTCGGCCCAATTGTGCGTGGCGTTGTCTGTGAAGTAGTTTCCGTTAGCGTAAGGAACAAGCTGACCAGCCTTCTTGAAGTGGTTGAGGTCGAGGTGGATGATTCTGTAATCACCGAACTCGGCTGATCCGTAGCGAGATTTCATGCCCCAGAACTTCATTGCCGCAGCTTTGTCGACTTTGTCCATGTCGTGGTTGCCTAACACCTGAACCTTTCGGTGGGGAAGTGTGGCAAAGAGGTCGACACAAGCAAGCGAACCTGCCGCTGACTAGCAGAAGTCCCCCAGCTGTAGCAACCCGTCGAGGTCTCGTCGAGATCGGACCGCCTCGACAAAGGTGCTCAAGCGCCAGAGGGCGTCAGGCGCAAGGCCATGGTGGAGATCCGTGATTGCGGCTAGGCGAAGGGGCTTCCGTTCGAAACCCCTCAACGAGGCGATTGCCGGAAGTGTTACTAAGAACTCACGGCGAGTCAAGATCAATTAGCTGACTCCAAAAGCACTCGAGCGAAGTCGTCAGAAATTCGTCCATCCCTTCCTGGCGGGACATTTAAGAGCAGGTTGCAGCTTCGCGCACGGGCTAGGGTTCGCAGCGCTCGTACTTCGGCAACCGACCTTGGTCGATCACGCTCGTCGTGGAACCAGTAGTAGCCGAGGCAATCGCAAATCTCGGTTGGAACGTAGAAGCGACTGCCTTCGATTTCATAGATTCTGGAATGGCCGTCTGTGGTGCCCGATTCTCCTTGTCCCCATCTTGCACATTCAGGAAATTGCCTTTCCCGGGTCGCAATATCTGTTGGCCAGGCATATTTCGTATCGAGCAGACTCGAACCTTGGCATCCCTGATTCATAACGACGAACGTGTCAGGCGACTTGCGGGCGATGAAATCGTAACACTGCTGTCTGCCTTGGGGTCCCAACACTTGAGGGATATCGATCCAAAGTTGGAAGATCGGAGAGTAACGGTCTATCAACTCGCCGAGTTGAACGAGTTGAAAATCCAGGTAGCGGGTTGTAACTCGGCTCTCGTAGATGCCGACTTCATCCACCGTCACGGTGCCGAAGCGATTGTGGTTGTCCCAGGAACAATAGTAGATTCCGAGTTTCAGACCTCGCTTTGCGCAAGCTTCTGCGAGGGCACCGACAACATCCGCCTGACCCGTCGCCGCCACCGAATAAGGGGTCAAGGTAGTTGGCCAAAGGCAATGACCAGCAACGTGCTTCGCAGTCAGGACGACGTACTTCATTCCGGCGTCGACTGCGAGTGAAGTCCACTGGTCCACATCAAGTCCAGTCGGAGCATAGGCCTCGAGCGGAGCGCCCCCGTCGGGGCACTCCTCGCCGATAAAGGTGCTCATCCCGAAGTGAACGAACATCCCGAAACCGAGCGCTTCCCAAGCCTGAAGCTTCTCTAGGCTGAATCGTTGCGTTAGCGCGTGTGCTTCAGGAGCCATGCGTAGAATTCATCCTTCAAATAGAACTCCGTCCAAACATCGTGCGTGCCACCCACGACGTGGGTGAAGATCGGAGATCCTCCTGCCTTCTTCATCGCTTCCACCATGTCCACGCTTTGTTGAAAAGGAACCGACGGGTCTTTGTCTCCGTGAACGACCCACGTTGGAATAGAGGCAAATGTAGAAGCCTTCGTGGGAT
>JBBRHU010000383.1:0-3495 GCA_038222255.1 Fimbriimonadales bacterium
CCAGAATCGACGAGGTAGATGCAAGGAAGTCGATTTTCGAGCGCAACTTCTTGAGCCCGAAGGTGCTTCTTCACGGTCATCGGGAAGTAGGTTCCGCCCTTCACGGTGGCGTCGTTTGCGACGATTACGCATTCTCGACCATGGACACGTCCAATACCCGTGACGACTCCTGCACCAGGTGCTCCGCCTTCGTACATTCCGTTCGCAGCCAGTGTGCTGAATTCTAAGAATGGAGCTCCATCATCGAGTAGCCCATCAATTCGCTCTCTTGCAAGCAACTTGCCTCGGGACTTGTGCTTGGCGATGGCGTCAGCGCCGCCTCCGAGCATCGTCTTGGTCATTTGCGCGCGATAGTCGGCCATGATGCCATCCATCACCTCGCGGTTCGCGACGTGCTCGGCATCGTTAAGGTTGACGTGACTCGGAATCAGCTCCATTGCACAACGGAGTTTACTGGTTCGGTACCCTTCCACCGATGCGAGCAGTAGTGCAAAGGGTGACGATGGCCTCAGTAAGAGTTGGCGGTAAAGAGATTGGCCGCTGCGGACCGGGGCTTTTGCTTCTTGTCGGCGTTCACAAGGATGACAACGAAGCCAACGCCAAGAAGCTCGCGCAGAAGCTCTCGACTTTACGGATATTCAACGATCCCGAAGGGAAGATGAACCTCTCGATCATGGATTTTCCGCTGACCGACGCGCCTCACCCGGGATTTGAACTCGGCGTGCTCGCAGTTTCGAACTTCACCGTTTACGGGGATGCGAACAAAAGCCGCCGCCCCAGCTTTACGGACTCCGCCGGATTCGAACAGGGAAGAGCGCTTTTTGATAGGTTCGTATTTGAACTCCGGCAAACAGGAATTGAGGTGCAAACCGGCGAATTCGGTGCAGACATGCAGGTTTCTCTCGTCAACGATGGTCCGGTCACCCTCGCCCTGGACTTCTGAACTACCGCTTCAGGAGCACGTCAACCAGCGAAAAGAGGAAGACGCCAAGGCTAACAAAGCCATTCAGCGTGAAGAATGCCATGTCTACCTTGCTAAGGTCGGTCGGTTTTACGAGGCTTTGTTCGTACAACAAGAGGGCGGTTGCGGCCACAACTCCTAAGAAATAGAAAGTGCCCGCATGTAGCCAAACTCCAGCGCCAACCAGGCACGCGACGCAGAGGATGTGAAAAATCCTGCTGATCAGCAGAGCCCGCGCCTTTCCGAACCGTTGTGGCATGGACTTCAACCCGTGAGCCCGATCGAACTCTTCATCTTGAAGCGCGTAAATGATGTCAAAGCCCGCTGTCCAAAAGGTGACGGCAAGGGTGAGCATCCCGATTGGGAGAGAAAAGGATCCCGTGACCCCGATCCACGCTGCCGCTGGAGCAATTCCGAGACTCAGCCCAAGCACGAGGTGACAGAGCCAAGTGAATCGCTTTGTAATCGAATAGCCGAGCGTGAACAACAAGGCAACCGGGCTTAGTGCAAGTGCGAGGGTATTCAACTCCCAGGCAGCAAAAACGAAGAGCCCGATCGAGATGAGCAGAAACACCTGGACCTGACCAACCTTGAGGAGGCCCGCCGGGATGGCGCGCAGCTTTGTACGTGGGTTCAGGGCGTCAATCTCTCGGTCGGCAATCCGGTTGAAGGCCATCGCAGCAGATCGGCAGCTGACCATCGCAAGCACGATCCAACCGAAAGTCGGCCAACCTGGCCAAGCCGACGCAGACTTCGCCATTGAGCCCCACATCATTCCGATCATCGCGAAGGGGAGCGCAAAGATGGAGTGACCAAATTTGATCATCTCCAGGAACGTGCGGAGAGACTTCAACTTAGCTCTTTCGCTTAAAGAAGCGCTTATTCACAACTGTGCCCGGTTCCATCTTGCCTCGGATTTCGACCGCACACTCGGTTCCCAGGGCAACGTCTTTGTCGATAAACGCAAACGCGAGTCCTGCGTTGAGCATCGGCGAGACCACCCCGCTAGAAATTTCTCCGACGACCTTGTCGCCGACGAGAACGGGCATCCCGGGGGTGATGAGCCGCTTTGACGTGAGCCGGATGCCTTGCAGCTTTCGCGGAGTTCCTTCGGCGCGAGCTTGATTGATTGGTCCACTGCCAATGAAAGTCTTGGTCTTGCTGATCACCCATCCGAGGCCAGCAGCGATCGGAGAAAGCTCGTCGTTCAGCTCGTGCCCGTAGAGGGGAAGTCCTGCCTCGACGCGAAGGGTATCGCGGGAACCTAGGCCACACACTGCAACTCCAGCGGCGTTTAGGGCATTCCACAACGCAACCGAATCTTCTGCCGAGCAGATCAGCTCGTAGCCATCTTCACCCGTGTATCCAGATCTCACCCCGAAGCAACTGATTCCAGCGATTGAGGTGTTCACCACGCCAAACATGACCGCGTTTTTGATGCCTTCAGGGTCTTCTGCGAGTCCCGCAATGATCTCGACTGCCTTTGGGCCTTGGACGGCGATCATCGCAGTTGCATCCGTGTAGTCTTCGATCACGACGCCGAAGCTATTGTTTGCCTGAAGCCACGCGACGTCTTTCTCGTGATTGCTGGCGTTCACCACCATTCGATATTCGGCTTCAGAAATTCGATAGACGATAATGTCGTCAACGACTCCACCGTTCTCATTGGGCAGCATCGAATACTGGCCCGTTCCGTCGGTCAGCTTCGCCACGTCGTTCGTGGTGACGAGCTCCAAGAACTCCAAAACTCGGTCACCGGTCAGCTTGAGGCGAGCCATGTGACTGACGTCGAACATGCCTGCACCTTCACGCACCGCTGCCGATTCGGCAATGATGCTGGCATACTGCACCGGCATTTCGTAGCCCGCAAAGGGAACCATTCGGCCTCCAAAAGCGAGGTGAGCATCGTAGAGCGCAGTCCGCAAAATTGCTTCCGACATAATCACCCAGGGTACCCGCGAGCAATGAACCTCTCGAAGAAAGTTGCACGTCATTAGGGTTGACGCCTCAGTTTGCAGTATCATACAGGCGATTGCGCGTTCGTGCGACGCAGAAAGAGAAGCGATGGTTACATGTCAGCATTGCCAAACCCTGAACACGCTCGACAGCATGTTCTGTAAAAAGTGTGGAACAGCTCTTGCAGAGGCCCTCGTTACTGAGGCCCGAGCAAAGGTTGACACCCTCGTTGCCGAAGGCAATCGAGCCTTCCGAGAGAATCGTATAGAAGAAGCCCTCGCAATTGGCGATACCGCGCTTGAGTCATTCCCATCCTGCAGCCCTGCTCATTCGCTCCGCGTCCTTTGCCTTGAGCGCCAGAGTAGAACGGCGGAAGCTCTAGAAGCGGCTGAGCGAGTCGTTGAACTCAACCCTGATTCCGAACTCGATAAGATCAAGCGGAATCAATTACGACGGCAACTTGAGGGTCGAGCAGTTGAGAGTCCGGTGAGCAAGACCTTTGCCATCGCCGCGTCGCTCGGCGCGCTTCTCCTCGTAGGTGGGGTAGGAGTCACAGCCGCACTCTTGATCAAGAAAGG
>JBBRHU010000384.1:0-3484 GCA_038222255.1 Fimbriimonadales bacterium
ATTATCCTTCCCAAGGGATTCGTGACCCAATCGATCAAGAACCAGACTTCTACCGAATTCTGGGTCCCCTCGTTCGGAGCGCCAGTCTCGATCGACATGAGCTACGGTCAGGTCGATTCGGTGCTTACATCGTGGACCTTCGTTTCTGGTGTCTTCACCCGAACCGACGACACATTGCGCACCACCGCAAATCTCAAGTTGACTCTGCAGAGTCGTTTGGTCAACTAAGCCACACACCACAAAATTGCCCCGACGAGCCGATTGGCTCTCGGGGCTTTTCGTCACTTTGTGCGCTTCGCTTTGCGGAGTTCACGCTTGGTCGGTGGTGCAGGCTCCACCGGAGGGATCAGTTCAACCAGGTAGACGAGGTCAGTTCCGCGCTTCGGGCCACCAGGCTTCTCGACTTCTTGAACTCCAGGAGCGACCGGACCGATCACGGTTCGAACTCCCGTCCTGGGATCGAACCAAACCGCTTGTTTCTCTTCCCCGATTCGGCTCAGGTTCAGCGTCAACGTCCTGAAGAGACCCTCCGGCAGGTAGACAAGAACGTGAGAATCGTCCTCCGTGCGGAGTGCTCGACACGCTCCGCCGTTAACGATCAACTTCTGGTCGGGAATCAAATCGGCGAAAGGCACGGATAGCATCAACTCCTTCAGTTTTGCAACTTGGAAGCTCCCCGGAAGGTCTAGGCTGTCCGTCCAATATCCGAGCGGATTATTGACTGGCTCAACTTTCGGGTTGTGGAATTGCCAGATCGCGTGGCATCCATAGGTGATGCCACAGCCACCTGCGAAGACACTCAAATAGGCGGCGCGACGCACATCGTGTTCGTCGAAGTAAGGATGGGCTCCGTCTTCGAACGAGGGGTGGTTCTCGTATCGTGGCTCGCCATCGAGGACCGGCTTTTTAGGCTCAAGCCCAAGGTCGTGGACAATCATTTTGTCCGGTCGAACCGTCGGGTTATGATGCCCACTCTGCATCATATTGAAGTCGAGCCAAGGAGCAGTGTGAAAATCTTCACTTGAACTTTGCCCACCTTGCGGATGGAAGGTCATCAGTCTCGTCTTGCCGCCATCGCCATCGATCAATCCCTCAGCGAGGGCGTTCCAAACCGGCTCAAACCCCTTGGGATTCCGATCTCCGCCGTTCACCCAGATGATCGAGTCGACATCTTTGTACCGTTCCGCTACCAACTTCCCGTAGGCTCTTGCTTTCTCCTCGTCGAAGATCACAGGTCCAGCTCCCCACGTCGAGGTAACGACTTTGTCTCCCCAGGTTGGCAACATCGCGACGAAAAGTCCACGATCTGCGGCTTGTTGGACCACCCAATCGACGTGCTCCCAATAGGCTTCGTTCAGCCGGGTCGAATCTTGGTTCACAAGAGGAAGGTGACCGTATCGATTCGGTGTCCTCAGCCCATCGAGTTCTGCTAGGCAAACGGCCTGAACCACGTTGAACCCTTTCGCAGCTCGGTTGCTCAGGTACATCGCCGTCTCGTTTCGGTCGAGTCGGCGGAACAGTTCCCAAGCGGTGTCGGCAAACCAGAAGAACGGTGTGCCATCTTCGAACTCAAGGGATCGTTGGTTAGCGGCAACTCGCGGGCGAATCATGCCTACAAGTTACCGCTTTTCGAATTGTTCTCTCCTCCCAACATTCGTCGAAAGGAGATTTCACGCGTCAGGTGTTGACGAGTTGTCGGAGCACGTATTGCAGGATTCCGCCATTCACGTAGTACAGAATCTCCTGCGGCGTGTCGATTCTGACTCGCACTGGAAACTCCTTAGCTACCCCGTTCATCGTGGCCCTCATCGTGATCGTCTTTCCGCCAGCAAATCCATTGGCAACGGCTTCGGATAGGCCAATAAGGTCGTAGGTTTCGTGGCCGGTGAGACCAAGCGATTCCTTCGAAGCACCTGCCGCAAATTCGAGCGGGACGACACCCATACCAACCAGATTAGACCGGTGGATTCGCTCGAAACTCTGCGCCAAGACGGCCTTGACTCCGAGCATGAACGTTCCCTTCGCTGCCCAGTCTCGGCTCGAACCCGAACCGTATTCCTTGCCAGCGATGACGATCAGCGGGGTTCCCGTCGCCTTGTACTGAACCGAAGCGTCGTAGATCGTCGTGACTTCACCGTTGGGAAGGTAGGTCGTGAAACCACCTTCCGTTCCAGGAGCGAGCTGGTTCCGGAGGCGGATATTCGCAAACGTCCCGCGAACCATTACGTCGTCGTTTCCACGCCGCGAGCCATAGCTGTTGAACATGGCCGGCTCTACGCCTCGCTCGGTAAGGTACTTCCCAGCGGGCGAGAACAGCTTGATGCTGCCCGCAGGAGAAATGTGGTCGGTTGTGATCGAGTCGCCGAGAACCGCCAGAGCGCTCATTCCGGTGAGATCGCTCACCGACGTCGGGGCTTCTTTGGACATTCCATCAAAGTACGGCGGGTGCTTGATATAGGTGGAATCACCCTTCCAGCTAAACAACTCAGACTCCGTCACCTTGATCGCTGCCCACATTTCGTCGCCCTTGAAGACATCTTCGTAGTTGTCGACATACAGTTCTTTTCGAACTGCCTTGGCGTTGGTTTCCGCAATCTCTGCTTGAGTTGGCCAGATATCTCGAAGGAACACCGGCTGGCCATCTTTGCCTGTCCCGAGCGGCTCCTTGTCGAGATCAATATCGATCGTTCCGGCAAGGGCGTAGGCGACGACGAGCGGAGGCGACATGAGGTAGTTCGCCTTAATGTCTTGACTGATTCGACCTTCGAAGTTTCGGTTTCCACTGAGGACCGAGCAAGCCACGAGATTGTTCTCGTTGATCTGCTTGCTAATCTCTTCGGGAAGCGGGCCAGAGTTTCCGATGCAGGTCATACAACCGTAGCCAACAACGTAGAAGTTGAGAGCCTTTAGAGAATCCATCAAGTCAGCCTTCTCGAGGATATCGCTGGCGACGCGGCTTCCTGGAGCAAGCGAGGTTTTGACCCAGGGCTTGCTGGTCAAGCCCTTCTCGACGGCCTTCTTCGCGAGGAGACCCGCCGCGGTCATCACCGATGGGTTCGATGTGTTTGTACAGCTCGTAATTGATGCCAAGACGACCGCTCCGTGCTTGATTTCAGCAGGGGTTGGCGCGAGCTGACCTTGGAATGTCAACTTAAAGTTGTCTCTCGCCTGATTCAGGAGCAGACGATCCTGCGGTCGCTTCGGACCGGCGATCGACGGGACGATGGTCGCGAGGTCAAGTTCCATCGTGTCCGTGTACTCGCAGTCGGGGTCTCCAGGCGTGTAGAAAAGGCCGTTCTCCTTGAAGTAGGCCTCGGTGAGCTGAACTTGCTCCTCATCTCGACCGGTAAGTCGCATGTATCGAATCGCTTCGTCATCGACGGGGAAGATGGCGCACGTCGCACCAAACTCGGGCGACATATTGCCGATGGTGGCTCGGTCTGCTAGCGGGAGGTTCTGAAGTCCGGGGCCGAAGAATTCGACG
>JBBRHU010000385.1:0-3476 GCA_038222255.1 Fimbriimonadales bacterium
ATTGGAATACTTTGTGAGGAGGCCGGGATCTCCCGCAGTGCGAACACCTGACGTTCCAAGCGATCCGTGGGTTGGTTTCGGAGTTTCCGGGCACGCTGAGGTCTATCCGGCAGCATCAAGTTTTGGTGCGATTTTGGAGAAGCTCCGCTGGGAGAATCCGATTTCGTTTGTGCCCCAGTATCTGATCGAGCCAAGTATCTCAACTCCGAAGAAGCCGTTTACTCGCAGGACATTTGATTCGTGACGCCTCAAAATGATGTCTCGCTCCGCCCATACGTCACTCTGCGGGCAGGGGGATCGGCAGAAATGTTTTCGGTTGCTCGGTCCGTGGCGGATCTAGCGAGATGGTCTGCGGAAGCTCACCATCTCGGAATCAAGTTTACGATCCTAGGCTGGGGAAGTAATATCCTCCCGTCCGACGCCGGAGTTCCTGGCTGGGTCGTCGTCAACGAGACATCGCAGATCGACTTTGAAGAAGCTGGGATCGTCATCAGTGACACCGGGTGTGCGTTCCAAGAACTTTTCCTCAAGTGCGCGCAGAGAGGGCTCGGCGGGCTGGAATACGCGGTTGGGATTCCCGGGACCCTCGGTGGAGCACTCGCCAGCAACGCTGGTGCCTACCGCAGTTCCGTCAGCGAGTTCATCACCCGGCTAGAGGTTGTTCAGGATGGGACTCGAAAGTGGGTCACGCCCGAGCTCATGAAATTCTCCTATCGAGATTCAATCCTTCGAACCGCAATTTCTCCCAAGCTTGTCGTACTCCGGGTCGAAATGAAGCTCCCGACACGGAAGCAATTCGAAATCTACAACGAGGCGCGAGACTATCAGCGGCAGCGGATATCGAAGCAGCCTCCATCATCGAGTGCCGGAAGTTTCTTCAAAAACGTGAACGACCCAGCGCTTGCCTCTCGACTAGACACGCTACCAACCGGCCTCAAAACAGCAGGTGTTGTTCCAGCCGGATACCTTATTGAAGCCGTGGGCCTCAAGGGCAAACGAAATGGAGGAGCAATGCTCGGCATTAGGCACGCGAACTTCATGTTGAACGTAGCTGGCGCGACCGCAACTGAAATCCGCTCACTCGCCGCTCATGCTCGTGCCTCAGTTTACGAGCGATTCGGAGTTAGCTTGGAAGAGGAGGTGCTCTACCTTGGTGACTGGTCCGAATTTGTGCCCCAGCCTGTCCACTGACGGATAGAGTATCGTGTGACTATGAACTTGAGACGCACCCTGGCCGTTGCCATCGTTGCTTTTGGCGTCGTTATCTCAGCATTTGCCCGGGAGCGAATCCGAGATGTGATCTACCAAAAACGAGGCGGATTTGCCTTAACGATGGATGTTTTCAAACCGGAGAAGCCGAATGGTATTGCCTGCGCATTTCTGGTGAGCGGCGGCTGGGTGAGCGACCACAACAACATCAGCCCCGAGTTTGCAAAGCTGATGACGGACCAAGGCATCACTTGCTTCATGGTCGTGCATGGTGCTCAGCCAAAATTCCAGGTTCCGGAGATTGTCGAAGACATAAACCGAGCGATTCGGTTCATCCGGTTTAATGCGAAGACCTACTCTATTGATCCGAACAAAATCGGTATTAGCGGTGGTAGCGCGGGTGGCCACCTTTCACTCATGCTCGCTGCATTTGGTGGGCCAGGAAAGGAAGCGGCCAAAGACCCCATCGATCGAGAGAGCAGTGCAGTAAATGCAGTTGCGTGCCTCTTTCCCCCGACCGACTTCATGAATTGGGGCACGGAAGGCAAGGTCGCTTTCGAAAATCCGATGCTCATGATTGGATTTGGGAAAGCCTTCGGCGCAACCAAGGACACTCCAAAAGACAAGCTCGCCGAGATGTCGGCCGCGCTGTCACCCATACGAGGTTTTACGGCAAAAACTTGCCCGGTCCTGATCATTCACGGAGATAAAGATCCGCTCGTCCCGCTTCAGCAGTCGGAGATTGCAGTTGCAAAGCTAAAGAGTCTTGGGGTCGACGCGAAGTTAATTGTTAGACCAGGCAAGGGACACGGTTGGCCCGACCTTCAACCTGACGCTGCGGAGATGGTGCGTTGGTTCATCAGCCACTTAAATAAATGATAGAGATCGGACGTTGGAACACCCTCACCATCGGGAGCACCTCAAATCGAGGCTACACGCTCACCGATGGCGAGCAAGAAATATGGCTTGACCGCGATGATTCTCATAAGCCCTTTGTTGTCGGCGAGGTCGTCAAAGCCTTTGTAATGCCTCACCGCGGCGAAGGGAAAATCGTCGCGAGTCTCAAAGGTCCAAAGCTCCAAGTTGGCGAATTTGGGATTTTGAAAGTTGCCGCGACAAGCGTCGCCGGTGCCTTCCTCCAATGGGGGCTTGAGCGAGATCTTTTGCTGCCCTTCAAGTACCAACTGGGCAGACCGCAAGCAGGTGAATATCCGTTTGTGGGCGTCATGCTAGACCCTACGGAGGAGCGGATCATCGCCTCAATGCGCTGGCACAAGTTGCTCCAGCCGATCGACACCGCTGTTGCTGGTGTCGAATTCAAGGGCGTCATCGCCGAGATTCATCCAGATCGAGCAGATGTCGTTGTAGACGACAAGTGGTGGGGTGTGATCCCGATCAGCGACGTGAAGGTCGGAGCGAGAGTCGGTGACAAGATTGAGGGAGTCGTTCGATCTGTGCGAACCAACTTCCTCGCGCTTGGTTGCGCTGCGGCTGGGCTCGAAGGCCTGGATCAGCTAGTTCCGAAGCTCATCGAGAAGATGAAAGCGAACAATGGCTTCCTCGGTCTGAGCGACAATTCACCTCCCGAAGCGATCCGAAAACAACTTGAGATGAGCAAAGGAGTCTACAAAAAAGTGATCGGCCGTATGCAAAAGCTCGGCCTGATCGAAATCGAATATCAGGGCATTCGGCTGAAGAAGCCCTGAACTATTCGCTTGTTGCTCGGTGAAACTTCACTTCGCTGACCGTCCAGCCCAGGATGGTCTCCATTTTGAATTTCCCGAGCAACGACCTCGCGAGGTTGTCGACAATCTTCAGACCGAGGTGGCTCTCGACGGTTGGGTCGAATGTCGGAGGTAGCGGATCGCCGTTGTTTGCAACCCAAACTGCAACCAGTCCGCGCTCGTTTTCTTCTTCCTGCTTCTCTTCGATGGTGATGTGGATTTCGCCTTCATGCGCGTGCTTGAATCCATGCTCGATCGCGTTCTGGATCAGCTCGTTCAGAACCAAAGCGATCTGTGTTGCCTGGGCCATATTCAACCGCACATCCTCGCCTCGAACTTCAAACCGAATCTTCTTGTCCGGCAAGATCAGCGAACTCTGTTGGTGGTGGACAAGAGACTCCGCTATTGAACGAATGCCGACATGGTCAAGGTCTTCTCGGCTGAGCAGATCGTGGACCGACGAGATTGCGAGTATTCGTCCCAAGCAGTCGTTGAGCGCTTCCTCTAGCGACTTGTACTGGCTGTGCCGCATCTGTAAGCGCA
>JBBRHU010000386.1:0-3445 GCA_038222255.1 Fimbriimonadales bacterium
TCCTGAGCCATTCGTAGCCGAAACCCTTTCGGGCTCGCCACGACGTTCTGCGCTGGCTGGCCTTCCTCGCTGGTGAGAGCGATCTGGGCTTTGGCGGGCGTAGTGGATGGCTGAGAAGCAGGTTCAGCTTTTGGGAGTAAGTTTCCCGGAGCTTGAACTGCCGTTTGTGCTGCCGCTTGAGGAGCAACAAGGCTCCGGAAGCTGCCGGGGAAGACGAGCGCAAGTGCGTCGATGATTCCCGTTGCGTCATTCCCTTTCGGAGAGTCCAGTCGAGTGTCCTGAGCATTCGGCTCGTTGGACGCGACCCCTTCCGTTGGGCTTGCCTGGTTAGCTGGTCCGGGAGGATCAGCTGGCTTCTGAGTTCCTGGTGGCGCTGCATCCGAGACGGTGCTCGAAGTTGCGTCACTCGCTTGTGGTCGTGGTGGAGGCGGTACGTCTCGACCTTGGAGCCCGAGCTCGTGGGTCTTCATACCAAACTCCTTCTTCATGATTTCCCGGAAGTTCGCTTTGGTGACGTTCTCGCTGGCCATTTTTGACGGCTGAGCGGGAGTGTTCCCAAAACTACCAAGGGGTTGCAGTGCGGTTATTCCCTTCACATGTTCACCTTCCTGATTCGATCATAGGCAGTTTCCCAAGTATCTTTAGGGGCAGTTGATTTCATAGGCCCCCTTAAGGTGGGTGGGCAATCTGTCATACTAGATCGTAATGCCGGACCGGCTGTCGCGTGCCTTGGTTGATGCCGTCCTCTTTGATGTGGATGGCACGTTAGTCGATAGCGTCCGGGTGGTCGTCTCAGGTCTTCAAGAAACTTTCAAAACCTACCTAGGATTGGATATTTCTGATGACGAGATAAGAAGTCTCATTGGAACCCCGCTTAAGGTTCAAGTTGGATACTTCACTCAAGACCCGTTACCGCAAAGTCTCCTAGAAGAGATGGAGCGATTTGCTGTTCAACGTTTTCTCTCGCGCACGGAGTTGGAGAGAGATTACGAGCCCGCAGTTGCTGCCCTCGTAGATTGCTTTGAAGCCGGTCTGAAGACCGCGCTAGTCACAAGCAAGAACGGAATTGAACTAGACCATTTTATGAAACGATTTTCTGGCCGCAACTTTGTCACAGCCACTGTGTGTGCGAGTGACGTATTTGCGCCCAAGCCCGATCCTGAGAGCGTACACCTCGCCTGCAACAAGCTAGGCGTCGATGTATCAAGAGCACTCATGATCGGCGACTCCATTTTTGACGTCCAGAGCGCCCGCACTGCGGGCGCCTACTCGGCCGCCGTGCTCTACGGAGCAGGTAGCCGACAGAAACTGCTCGAAGCTCAACCCGATTTCGTACTCGACACTCCACAAGCGTTACGAGATTGGCTAGAGGCTTCGTTCGAGACTCGACAATGCCCCGCAAGAAACTAGCTACCGAAGTGACAACGAGTTTGCCCGTCGAAACGACAGTCAAACCCCCGATGAAAACTGCGACCAAGAAGGTCGCGAAGGCCGAAACGCCCGTCCCTGCCATAGAGAAGAAAAAGACCGCCAAGGCGAAGCAAGCCGAGCCAGCACCCGTTATTGAGGTCAAGGCCGCGAAGCCACGCGCCAAAAAGGCTCAGCCTACGCAAGCTATAACCGCGCCTGTGGTTGAGGTCACTCCTCCTACTACTGCCGAGATCGATGAAATTCCGATTTTGGAGTTCCGTCCGAAGAAGGTCGGAGCGGCGAAGCCAGCCTCGACCAAAGTCGAAGCTGCACCCGTCGCCGCCCCGAACCCTCGCAAGAACCAGCGAGATAAGCGGAGATCTGCCCCGAATCAATCTAATGCAGCTCCGGTGATCGCCAACCTAGCCGCGCACGAAGTCAGTGAGGACGGAGAAGATTTGGTCGTATCCGTTTGGCGCTCAAAGTCGGGAGCCACGCCTGAGCCTGCTGCCACCACACAGGAAGCGAAGAAAGACAATCCTCGAGATCAGAAGCGACGACGGAGCGGAAAGCCGGGGCGCGAGCCAGTGGCAGAAGCAGAAGTTCGACCCTCTGCTCCAGCACCAATTGTCGCGGCCACCGCAGTCGAGCTTGAGAAGACCTCGGTCGCATCAGAAGATGCAGATGACGGAGTCTTGCAGTTCGCATTCCGAAGTAAAGGAACCCCAGCGCCTGTAGCTCCTATGCTCGAGTCTAGGCCGAGAGAGCGAGAACGAGAGCGTGAGCGAAAGCAAGTCCGGGATCGACAGCCACGACCAGTCGTCGAGCCGGCGGTCACCCCTCGTGAAGTAGTTCCGGTTGTCGAGATCAAGCCACTAATCGCGATTCCAGAAGACGCCCCTCGTGTGGTCGTGCGAAATGGCATTCCAACCCTCGTCCGTGATCACAAGGTGATCCCACCCATCATGTTCTTCGGTGGTGGAACCGACGAGCGCAAGCATGCGCTCATCATGGATCAGGTCCGAATGGCAGCTGAAGCCGGCATTCACCTTCACTCGGTGATGATCGACTTTGAGGTGGACCAAGCTGAACTCCAGCATTCCATCGCAGCCGCAGGGTTCTTGCTTAGAGCGATTGTCAAGATTGACCCAGAGGCCCAAGTGATCTTCCGGGTCGCCTTCAACGCGCCGAGAGGTTGGCGAGAGAAGTTTCAAAACGCAACCTACCGCCACACAGACGGCACGTTTGCAGAGCCAAGCGTTTGTGACGACGAGTTCTGGGGACTTGCTGAAGAATTGTTGGTTGCCTGGATCGAAAGAATTCGCCAGTTTGAAGAGAACCCGCACATCATCGGTCTTCACCTTGAACGTGGTGAGTGGTTCTTTGGCGAGGGATGGGGTTACGACACCTCCAAGGCGGCGGAGGAGAAGTTCAGAGAATGGGCTCGAATTCGATACTCCGAAGACGTCGTCACCTTGCGTGCCAGTTGGTTCGATGGTTCATGCAGGTTCGAAACAATCGCAATTCCACCCTACGACCCCTTGGGCGCAGAAGGCGAACGGTTTATTCGATCCAGTCGTCGACAACGACGATATGTGGACTATCACCTCTTCTTGAGTGATGCGACCGTTCATCGAATCGGCGAGCTCGCCTATGCTGCGAAGAAAGCGAGCGATGGCTACTTCCTTATTGGTGTCAGCTATGGCTACACCTTCGAGTGGTCGCACCCAGAATCGGGTCACCTTTCGCTTGGCAAACTTCTTCGAAATCCTGAGATCGACTTCATTGCTGGACCGCCCAGCTACCGAAATCGTGAGCCAGGTGAATCAAGTCCGTTCCCATGTCCGATCGACAGTATTGCGCTCAATGGCAAACTGTATTTGAGCGAGGAAGACTACAAGACTTCCCTCTCGGTCGAATCAGAGCCAGACTCTTTCAACCCGCTTCTCAAAACTCCACAATCTCTTGAGAGTGTTCACTGGAGAGGCGCAGGCGCGGCGTTTGCACATGGCTCAGGCGTTGCCTGGATGGACCT
>JBBRHU010000387.1:0-3435 GCA_038222255.1 Fimbriimonadales bacterium
GCTCTCTGTGCAAGACGGTTCGCGTGGTGTTTCGCCACTCGACCATGTATTGTGACGTGGAATTGAACGCTTTGGCGGGATAGCCTCCATAAGCCGACGTGACCGGCACTGAGAGCAAACAGTCTGAGTATGTCGGGGTAACGATGAGACGATGGATTCATATCGGGGCCGTTGTGTTCGGTGTTGTCCTAGCCGCCTGCAGCGGGGATAAGCCGAAGGAACTGCTCGAGACCGCCGAGTTCGAAGAGCGGCAACATAACGTCGCTCATGCGAAGCAACTCTACGAAGAGATTGTCCGTCTCTACCCCTCAAGCCCGCAGGCGGAAACCGCACGCGGGCGTCTCACCTCGCTCCATTGAAACCAGTACCTCCCACTGTCTGGCTATCTTCAAGCCCTTCCCTCCCCCTCACGTCATCCGGTCAAACAGCAACCAAGAGGTTCCTTCTTAAGAATTCCCGTCCCTCCCCCAACAAGCGTTATCGCGCAAGAACAGGCCTGCTATATTTGAAGGAGACGCCGTCCAAAGAAGCACAATTACCGGGGAGGATAAGGTGGCCAAGAACTATGCCGTTCGAGCGGGGCAGCGCATTTCGACCCGTCACCCCTTTCTGTACCATGGCGAGGGTTTTCACGGAAAAGGG
Organism: Fimbriimonadales bacterium; assembly: GCA_038222255.1. GTDB lineage: Bacteria > Armatimonadota > Fimbriimonadia > Fimbriimonadales > Fimbriimonadaceae > Fimbriimonas. The sequence continues at coordinate 643 of JBBRHU010000387.1, forward strand.
CATATCTGGGATCTATCGATATCCGGCTGGCGCGCCACGGGAGACCACCCAGTCAAACCGGGAATGGTGATGCCGGTTGATATCGAACTGCCCTCCGATGAGGGACAGTCCAAGCACCTCTTGATCGATTCCGCTATCGTTCGTTGGTCTTCCGGACGTGATGCTGGGTGGGAGATCCAAACGATAAGCGAAACGTCGAAGGCGAGGCTGAATCGGTTTTTGGACCGAGCGCGAGACTAGGAGTCAGCGAAGTTGTCAAGGACAGAGCCTCTGTCGCACGCGTTTCCTACATCACCGCGACGCAGGGACATCGCACCTTGGGGTGAACATGGGTCGATCCATTCACGAAACTCCTGAATGCAGCACGACAGAAGGCGCTGCATCTTGTCTGGGTGGCGTATCGTACATCGCAGGGAATTGCGGCTCGTAGGAGTTGTCATGTCGTGCTGAGCGATGCCCCGGTTCCTGTCTTTCACGCTTCACATACGTCACTCGAGATAATCCCACAAGTCCGTACCTCGGCGCGTGCGTCCAGTGAGCCATTCACGAAATCCTGGAATGTGAAACGATAGCACCTGCTGGATCTTATTGCACCGGAGCGAGAGGTCGGCGGGCCGGGGGTTCCCGACGTGGTTCCGTGAGGAGCCTTTCACTAGCCGGTCGTTCAACTCCGGATACCAAGGCAACAAGGTTTCACCGATTTCCCAGCGCGAGAGCCGCTCGCTTCCGCCCAGGTGATAGAGGCCTGGCTGCCGGCGATCGACGAGTTCCCAGACGGCTCGGGCAATGACCGAGGCTGGAAGCGGGCAACGAAACTCATCAGCATAGAGCGTCACATCGTTGCCGGTCTTGGCAGTCCGGCACATGTCCTCCACAAAACTTCGGTCGCCGTTCTGCGAAGTCCCAGACGTCAGCACGATTCGCACGACCGTGTGTTGGGGGTTCCGCAACACCACCCGCTCGGCTTCGAGCTTGGTTTGGCCGTACACGTTGATCGGGTTCGGCTCATCCGCTTCGCCGTACCCGCCGGTCTTCCCGTCGAAGACTTCCCCGCTGGACAGGAAAATGAAGGGAATGTTCTGTGATAGCTGCGCAAGGTGCGCAGTGACTTCCACATTGTCGCGGCGGGCTTGGTCGGGATCTTGCTCGCAGGCTTTGGTTCGGCTCAATGCCGCGCAGTGAATCACGGCGTTGAGCTTGAGGGACTTCCACGTGCGTTCGACGTTCGCGCGATCGGTCAGATCGAGATCGGCACGGGTCAGTCCATGCACATCCCAATCAGGAGCCCATCTCTGGGCGGTCTTCACAAGGTACTGTCCGATCAATCCCGCCGTCCCGGTGATGATCGCGAACTTCTTTGGAATTGGATCCCCCCAGTAATAGTGATGACGCAGGACCGTGGAGGGGAAAATACGATGCTGCCAGCTCTTTAAGTTAGAGCGTACCCACGATTCCGCAGGTTGAGCTTGGTCCAAGCTTGACGATCAAATCCATTTCGATCCTGCCAGAGAATACCGATGCCCCTATCGTGCTCAAGATAATGGATCACGTTCTCCGGTGGCTTATGGTTGACTACTGCGCATAAGAATGACTCCTCCGCAACAACGCCGAAGAATCGATACTCATAGAGCTGCCCTGTAGCCACACGAAGATCAGGCAAAGGATTCTGTTCCTGTACTATTTTAACTTCAAATATAACCGTCCCCGATTTTCCTTCTGTGGCAAGATCTATTGCCTTATTCTCTTTGGGTATTAGCTTGGTAGCTCTCCTGACGAAATCTGCCAACTTGTTTAATAGACTCATATGGCTCCGACTCCGATATTTCTCACTCTGGCCAAGCTTCACAAGGTATTGCTCATCACCCTTTGGCTTTGCCGGCTCCAGTCGTGCAAGTGCGGTATGTCCCCGAACTTCATGCCTTCTCTTCCTGTTCTTCTCAAGCTTGCTGATTCTGCCATTTAAGCGCTTTGACGCAAAGAAGGCTGAATCACCCCTTAGCTTCTTGGCGACCAATGCGGCCGAAAGCAGTCTTCGGTATACTTCTCGCGTACCTTCCACGAAATCACTGACGCCAGCATCCCACCGTCCCAAAACCAGTCTATCTTTGTCCAACTCCATATGGGCTTCACGTGCGATTGCTAGGGCTTCATTCTTTCTGGCCGGGTTTCGTCCATCCTGACTAGAAAACTTAAAGAGATAATGTAAAACACGGTCGTTCTTAAGACGAGACTCTATGTTTACTTCAACGGTTGCATTAGACCCGCCAAGGCATACAGCAACATAATGTTGACCCCTGACTTTTCCTTGGTCATTCTGCCACGGACCATAATAGACCTTGGCTTCCTGCGCAACGCCGGTTTGGTCACACCATTTGAAGGCAGTAGCATGACCACCTGGCATGCTGAAATTCACAGAATCCAACCGAATCTGACCGGTATTCGTAAATACTATTTCAGTTCCATCTAATTCCGTCTTAATCCGAACAGGTATTTCTTTTCGTAATCTAGAGAAGGCTTTCTGATATTCCTTATCCATATTGCCCTCTCGCTTAGCGCAAGAACCAAATTCTTTGAAGAGATTGCTAACGTGTCAGCTTGCGGTAGCGAATCCGATGCGGCTGATCGGCTTCCTTCCCCAAGCGCCTCTTCCGGTCCGCGTCGTACTCGCTGTAGTTCCCTTCGAACCAGACCACCTTGCTGTCGCCTTCGAACGCCATGATGTGAGTCGCGATCCGGTCCAGAAACCAGCGGTCGTGACTGCTGATGACCGCGCAACCGGCGAAACGTTCCAAT
>JBBRHU010000388.1:0-3428 GCA_038222255.1 Fimbriimonadales bacterium
GTGTTGTTCCGTCGCGGTCTCTGTCGGTCTCTGCTTGGAGGACTTGACGGTGCGAAAGCCGATCTCGACCAGGCGGCACAACTCAATCCTAAGCCGATCCCAGAGGTGTTAGAATCTCGGGCTCAACTTTGTAAAGTCGTCTTCCTAGAGGTGCTGCAAAAAGAGCTTGACGGTTGCCGAGGGTTGATCCAGCTTATTTCGGTGAAACCCAAGGATGACGCGGTGCGAGATGTCTTGGAATCTGCAACCAGAACTGCCGCTTCCAGAGGAGTCTTCGTGGAGAGATTGGAGGTGCCAGCAAACCTGCGTGGATTCTACACAACCTTCAAGCTGGCCCAGAAACTGCATCAACAGGTGTTACTCGACCTAGCAGACTATGCAGGAAAGCAGTCCGAAGAGAGCATCACAGAAGCGAGGCTCAACTTTGGAGAAGCTCTCCGGCAATTAACAATCGCGAAGTCGAAGTAAAGCCCCTTTCGGGCTGGATGCGACAATGGTTGATGCACTACGCGTGTTATTTGTTACGATCTTGGCCTTCGCCATCACCGCATTGGTGACCTGGATGGCCTACCAAATCGCACGATCCCGACGCGTGGTGAAGATGAGCCCCATCTCTGATGCAAGCGCTCGGATCAAGACCGGCGGCGGAATCTACAGATCCCGCTTTGCCCGAACTACGGATGGGGAATGGTGGCTCCATGCACCGCTCGAAAACGGCCACTATGTGCCGCTCAGAGTGGGTGAGGAAGTCGTCATCGAAACGGTAGGTGCCGAAGGCCGGCTACTGTTCCGAACAACAATCACAGATCGTGACGCTGAACTAAAGCAGATCAAGATCGCCATCCCTGAACAGATTCACGGGGCCAACCGACGGGCAGAGGTCAGACATACGAATCTTTCTCCGAAGGAAGTCAATGTGGAGGGCCGGAAACTGAAGATGTGCGATCTGTCCAACCACGGAATGTGCGCTGAGACAGAGACGCCGTTTATTCCCGGCGATTGGGTGAAAGTCGAATTCCCCTGGGCGAAACAAACATTCGCATGGGTTCTTGCGAATGAGTTCAGAGAGAGCGTTCGAGTGGTGAGACTGCGGTTTGAAGAACCGGTCCAGCTCCCCCAAAAATGAGGAAGGCGACCCTTGTTTCCTTGGGCCGCCTTAGAGAGGGAGGGAGGATATGCGTCTCTATCTGTTTAAACGACACGATGGCAGTTGCTGTTCCGCTCCTGCCAAAGGTCCCAACACCCTAGTGAAGCGGCGCAAGCGGGAATTCCAGCTCTGAATGGCCAAATGAAGTGATAGGTTGTCCCTCAAGCGAAAGTTCGATGCCCTTCACCTCGGGGAATTGGCCCACTGCAGTTCGGATTGCCTTGATCAACATCGACTCTTCCATTGAGCCGAGGGCCATATCCTTAACCGCAGGATTAAAGAAGATCGTGGCCGTGCCATTCTTGACCTCAACATCTAGCGCTCTCACTTGATTCTGCTTAAAGGCCCGCAAAGTTTCCGTGATCGAGTGCGCGATCGGGTTCACTCCTGCCGGGACGGTGATTGGAGTTCGTTCAAGGGTGATGCCGGTTTCGTTTGGAACGACCCGCATTACAGTGACTTGCTCGGTAGGTTCCTCGACTTGACTTGGCTTAGTGCCTTGAGTGTTTTGGACCGTGTTGTGGCGCTTCAGCTCATCGGGCAAGCTTTGGGCTGGGCCTGAGTACTTTACGTAAACTCCAGCCGCGCCGAGGCCCATTGCAGCCACGAGCATCAACGCGTAAACTGCGTTACTTCGATTCCTGCTTTTCGCTCGACTTTTCATTGCCTAGATACACCTTCAGCCCCTTAATGACTGCCTTTGCTAGTGCTTGTTGCACTGAGCCGTTGATGAGTTTTTGACGATCCCCAGCGTTGCTTATGAAACCCAACTCCAGAAGGACGCCAGGCACGGGTTGTGAATGCCGGAGCACACCGAAACCGCTTGAGTCGTAGATCGAGTAATCGGAAAGAGCTTTTCCATCGTTCATCTTTCCAGCCCGAAGAAGTTCGGGATGAATGCACTCAGCCAGTGTCTTAGAGTCTGGCACATGCGCATGGTAGAACGTCATAGTTCCGTTTACGCTCGTGCTGGGCACCTTGTTGCAGTGTACTGAAATGAAGAAATCTGCCTTGTTACGGATTGCAGTCATGCCTCGAGCTTCCAAATCCTGCGCTTTATCTTTTGGAAACAGAGTCATGTTCGACTTTCTGGTCATGATGACCGTGCAGCCTTCCTCGGTGAGATACTTTGCGAGGAGCGTTCCGACCTGGAGCGTGATTTCGTGCTCGCTGTATCCGCCTGCCTGCGCGCCGGGGTCTGGTCCACCGTGTCCGGAGTCAACGATGACAACCTTGCCAGCAAGCTTTCCATCCTTCACGTTCGGCTTGATCAGCCGAATGACGACTCCTTCTTTGCTGTCGCTTGCCTCGATGCCCATTGGCCGGGTCAAGTAGAAGTCTAGCGCCAACCCCGCGCCTTCTTTTCGGGCAGCCACAGAGACAATTGCATCGGATGGGATCTTGATGAGGTTTTGGAAATCGGTTGGAGCGGTCGGGAGCACAACGCGGAAAGAGTAGAGGTCAGGCCGAGTGAATTTCACTTGAGTTGGCTTGAGCCCAGGCACCGGGAGAGACAGCACGGTTGTTCGCTCGCTCTCTTCTTTGACGTCGATTTTGAGTTCTGCAAATTCTGGATCAACGCGGGCGGGATTTAGGTCTCCTGGTCTCGCCACTTGGTCCGTCTTTGTTACGACTTGGTCGGGCTTGACTCCCGTCTCGATTCGCGGGTTAGGCCTGACTCTTGCAGGTTCTAAAACTCGCACGACATTGAAAACCGATGCAAAATCGAGGTCGTGGTTTAGCCTGGCTTCGTCAGGGATTTTTGGAGCTTCGTTAATCGCGGGAACTGAAATGGTGAGGCGAAGAACGTTCGGCTTTGGATAGGAGTGCTGAATCGATCGATCGAGCTTCGCTAGCACTTTGCTGCTAACTTCGACTCCGGGAAACTCAACAATCAACTTCGCGGGGCTGGCAAGCACGTATGCGCTCGGCTTCACGGAGAGTGTGCTGGTAGCCTTCAACCGACCATCGCGAAAACTGAGAGCGGTCAGCGTAGCAACGACGCGGAGGGAGTCAGTTCGGGCATCCCATTCTGTCCTGGCCCTCAGGCCCTCGACAACCTTACGAACGGGAATTGCGGCTTTGCCGTTGAATTGTCGAAAGGAGGTGAGATGAGAACTGCCGTCGATCCACAATTCGACCTGGTCACCTTTTTCTGTGGCACTCCAGCCCCATGCAGAAAGACTGTCAATCGGGACGTAGCACTCATCACCCAAGCGATACCCTTTAACAGGTGCACCGTCTCGGGGAGACATCACAACATCGGCCATCCTAACTTGTG
>JBBRHU010000389.1:0-3415 GCA_038222255.1 Fimbriimonadales bacterium
CCAGACTGCGACCGATCGACCTGAGGCGCCTGAAGTCGAACAGGCCAAACAATGAAGATTCCGGATCAACGCGAAGAATCGAAAGGTGTTCGCCGAGCCGAGTGGCGAGGGCTGAACCTTCGTTCTTGGAACCAAAAACGGATGCTATTGGTTATCCTCGGACCAATTGTTTTCGGAGCCCTGTCGGTGGCACTTTCGACAGCCTTCAAAGGCGCAGGTGCGTTCACTGGTATGACAGGCGTTATCGGGTGGCTGCTGTTCAGTGTGCTATCCCAACGTTGGAGCAAGCGAGGAATTACCGATCTGGGAACACACCGAGAAGGAGTTGAAGAGTTGTACGGCTTTGCGACCTTTGAGCATGAAGGCGTCACCTATGCCGAAGACGAGGGCCTCGTCGTCCTCGAAGAAGGGTTCCTCACCTTCGACGGAAGACAAACAACGTTTTCAGTTCCTCTCCACCGATCGAGAGCATCCGTAAAGTCACTCCTCTTGACGGTGCGGATGACCGATTCTAAGTTCATTGCCACTTTTCAACTTAGCGGTAAAGAGACGGCTTTTGTGAATGAACTTGATCAACGCGTCAAGGACGCGATCAACTTCAAGCTGGACTACAGTCCAGAGGAGGACATGATGTTCCCCACCGAGCCAGAACCTCGGTTCTTGCGCCCGCGACCTGTGGGAATTATCTTCACGCTGCTCATTTATGCGACGGTTATCGCATTTGCAGCCTTCCGAGGGGTGAGCGGAGCGGGCTGGGTAGTTCTGGGCGCTCTCGGGTTAATATCGGGCTTCATCGGCTGGTGCGTGTACTCGGCTGACAAAGCACGTCAGCTCAAGGTTCAGTCAGTTCATGCGGCGGCGGCAGACTGGTTCTCCTCCCGCGAGCGGGGGAAGCCATCGATCTCAAGTGGATTGACGACTACGATCATCGAAGAGGAAATCCAGCAAAGCCACTAACTCTGGAACACATCAGCAATGAGTCAACGGCAACTAAAAACCGACCCCGCGATTCATCTTCTTGTCCCGCTCGGCATCCCAACTTCACGCACATCGGCTGACTGCCTAGCGAAATCCGAGTCGTTTCACCCAAACTAAGGCTCTTCAGTCTGATGGAAGCCTTACACCTGGTCGGATACTTTGCAGCGTTAGTCGTTGGCCTTGCGCTCGCCATTTTGGGAGGTGGGGGCGCGATTCTCACAGTTCCGATTCTAGTTTTCTTGTTCCAGATTCCCGCCACCCAAGCAACAGGTTATTCGCTAGGCATCGTCGGAGCCACCGGACTTGTGGGCGCGATTCAGGCGCAAATGACGAAGTTGGTTCGATGGCCGATCGTCGGTCTTTACCTTCCTCTTTCTATCCTTGCGACGATGGCAGTTCGCAAGTGGCTGATTCCGAGCTTGCCCAAGACTTGGGTGGAATTCGGCGAACATAGCGTTTCTCGAGATCAGGGGTTGCTCTTGCTCTTCGCGATCTTGCTCGCCTTCTCAGCGCGGGCAATGCTTAAGAAAAAGAGGGCCACCGCCACCGAACCCACCGTTTCGCTGACTCGCATTCCTCTCATTGGCCTTGCGGTCGGAACACTATCCGGACTCTTGGGCGCAGGAGGCGGATTCCTCATTGTTCCCGCGCTTGTTCTGTTTGCTGGGCTGGAGATGCCGGTCGCGATTGGCACCTCGCTCACGATCATCTGCTTAAACTCCCTGTTTGGATTCTCAGCAGTCGTTTCAAACGGTCCGGTGGATTGGAGTCTGCTCGCCGGAGTCACGATCGCGGCGATGATCGGCATGCTTGTTGGGTTCGCCGTGAGGAAGAAAATCGACCCCAAGCAGCTTCGTCCAGCATTTGGTTGGTTCTTGGTTGCAAATTGTGCCTTTTTATTCGTAAATGCTGTTGTACAAATTCTTCAATCGAAACGGTGAACCGCTGTAGAATCGGTTCGTCAGTTTCTCTTTAGGGCATTGTTATGATTCATCGCGCATTCTCCCCTTCCTCCAGCCGGTTTAAGATTCCTTTCGTCTTAACAGGCCTCTTCCTTCTCGGTGCACTCGCGCCTGCGCAGGATCCTCCTAAGGTTGATCCACCCAAGCCAGCACAAGCCGGGCCGCTCGCCAATACCGCTCCGATCAATAAGGAGCAAAAGGATAGCGTTCTCAAAGGAATGTCCGACGTGCTCATGACGCGAGCATTCGTGCCTGGTGTCGACTTCAAGAAGTGGGATGAATTCCTTGAGAAGCGCAAAGACGAAATTGAAAAGGCAGATAACGTCGCTGCTTTTGGTGGAGTAATTAACCGAGCTCTACGCGACTTCGGATTTAGCCACATTCGCCTCTCAACTCCACGCGCAGCTGCCCAGCGCGGTCAAACCTCAATGGTGGGATCTGGACTTGGAGTGACGGTCGGCGACGATGGCATGAAGGTGACCCGAGTCGCAGATGAGAGCCCTGCGAAGACGGCTGGACTGGCCGTCGGAGACCTCATCGTCAAGATCGACGGCAAAAAGGCAGATAAGCGTGAAGACCTTGATGGAGACGAAGGCAGAAAGATCGCCCTAGAGGTGAAGAAGGAAGACGGAACCACCAAGGAACTGACCCTCGAACTCAAGAAGTTCTCGACGGTGCGAAAGGAGACATTGACCTGGATGGGCGACGATACCGCTGTCCTTCGCGTCTACACGTTTGCAGCTGGTTACGGCCGAGATAATATCGAGACTTTGATGAAGGACGCGGCCAAGGCTAAGTACCTCGTCCTTGACCTCCGTTCAAACGGCGGCGGTGCGGTGAACAATCTCAACCACTTGCTATCCCTGCTGATGCCCAACGGCACTTCCTACGGAACGTTTATCAGCCGAAAAATGGCGGACGACTTTAAGAAGGAAAAGCCAGATGCAGAAGTCACCGCGGAAGCGATTTATTCCTGGACGAAGACGCGCACTCGAACTCGTGCTCGATCGGTCAAGCCATTCGAGGGGAAGATTGCAGTTCTCGTGAATCGAGGATCTGCGTCCGCTTCAGAAATCTGCGCAGCTAGCCTTCGTGAGGGCGTTGGTGCTCAGATTGTCGGCCAACCTTCGATGGGTGCCGTTCTTGCTTCGGTTTATGCAAGGTTGCCTGAAGGATTTTCGCTCCAACACCCGGTGAGTGACTACATCACCGACAAGGGAGTTCTACTAGAGAAGCACCCACCCACGCCTGACGTCGCGGTCACGGGAACGAAGGGTGAGGACGGAAAGGATCCGGTCATCGAAAAGGCAGTGGAGACGCTGAAGAAAGCGAGCAAGTAAGTTCCTGGTTGGGCTGAGTGAACTCAGCCCAACTTGCTCATGCTAAGCTGCGATGTACCACGAGGTGACGTCGTCGATCGGAAAATCACCCTTCTCTGTCACCAAGCTTGGGCCTTGATTGCTCACCCAGGAACA
>JBBRHU010000390.1:0-3414 GCA_038222255.1 Fimbriimonadales bacterium
AGAGAATGAATCGGCGTGTCCTCCGGTTGAATCAGGGCCAAATCCTTGACGATTCTCCGGGCAAAGTATTTGTCGAAGCAACCGAAGAGGTGAAATCCGATGTATGACCGGTTTGCCTTCATCATCGGTGAGGCGATCACCGCCCTTAGACGAAATGGATTTATGGTCTTTGCCGCTGTCACGACGATTGCAGTTGCGCTTTTTGCGTTAGGCGGAATCACGTTGGTTTATCGTCAGGCAACCGACTATTCGAAATCGCTTCCCGGCCGGTTTGAAATGCGCATCTTCTTGAAGGAAGGCGTGGACTTCAACGGAGTCAAGGCGACGGCAGAGCAGATGCGCAAGGTGCCCGGCGTCAAGGAAGTCACCTGGATTGATCGACGGTCTGCCTGGAAAAAGGAACAACGAGAACACCCTGAGCAGACTGAGGGGATCGAGAATCCCTTTCCCGAGGCTTTCAAAGTCATCTTGTCCGACCTGTCGAAGGGCGATTCTGCCGCCGCGGCCTTTCAGCAATTGCCGACCGTGGAAAAGAAAGAGGGTGTGCAGTTCATGCGGAGAGAGCAACAGATCGTTGATCAGGCGCTCAAGTTCCTCCAATGGCTCACCGGGCTTGGCCTCCTCCTCCTTCTCACTGCTGGAATCTTGATCTACAACGCCATTCGCATGACGATCTTGTCGCGCCGATTGGAGATTCGAATCATGGATCTTGTTGGTGCCTCGCCGTTCACCGTCCGCATGCCGTTCGTTATCGAAGGGCTAGTGCAAGGTGTGATTGGTGGACTTGCGGCCTCCGGTTTGCTCGCGGCGACGCAGATCGTACTGCAGCGACGTCTGGTGATGATTGACCCATCGTTCACGTTGCCACCGGTGCCGTTGGGCCAGATAATGTTAGTCCTTGGGGCGCTCGGTGGAGCGTACGGGATCCTGTGCTCCCTCATCGCCGTTCGAGTGCCAATGCGGAGTTGAACGATGCGAAGATCATTTCCGCTTGTGCTATTGCTCATCCTCGTCTCCCTCCCTTCGCCTGCCCAAAAGACCTTGCAGTCAAAGCTCAACAAGGTTCGGACGAAGAAAGAGAACCTGCGAAAGGAACTTCAGAAGGTGAAGCACCAGGCCGGAATTGTCACGAGCGACATCAAGTGGGTCGATCAGCGGTTGCAGGAGCTAGAGTCCGAGTTACAACAATCGTCGAATGATCTTTCCGGTAGTCGTGAGCGGCAGGTTCGGCTCAGCAAAGAGCTTACGGAAGCAGGCAAGAGGCTCGATGCACGCAAGATTCAAGTCGCGCAACGCCTGCGACAAAATTACATGAAAGGACCCACTGGGTTTCTCAGCGTGCTCGTTGGCACGCAGACTGTGGGAGAGTTGGTTTCGCGGAAGGTGCTACGAGATGCGATCGTACGGAAGGACCACGACGTCTTTGACGACTATCGAATCCTGAAAGCATCAATAGCGGTCAAGAAGAAGCAGCAAGACTCGGAAGTCGTCCGGTTCGCTCGGCTGGTGCAGGTTGAGAAGCGAAACCAAGATGCGCTTGCTGATGCGAGGGAAGAGAAGACCGACCTTCTCCAAGATTTGAAGGGCCAGCAGGCGCGGATCAAAGAGATGATCGCGCAGTTTGAGGCCGATGAGCGGGCAATCGAGGATGAGATCGTAGCGTACATCAAGCGAAGCAATGCAAGTGGTTCGAAGCCTCCATTGCCCAAGTTCGCAGGGCGGTTCTCAAAACCTGTAGATGGCCCTCAAACGAGTCCATTCGGCTATCGCTTCCATCCGATCCTAAAAACCCGCCGCCTCCATACGGGAATTGACTTTGGAGCGCACTCCGGGTCACCGATTCGTGCCGCAGCCGACGGTATTGTCGTCTGGGCGGGTTATCGTGGTGGCTATGGTAACCACGTGATTCTCGATCACGGTGGAGGGATCATGACGCTCTACGGCCATGCTTCGAAACTTTTCGTTTCGAGCGGTGCGAGGGTCAAGCGTGGAGATCGGATCGCCGCCGTTGGGAGCACTGGCCTCTCCACCGCGCCTCACCTCCATTTCGAAGTGCGCATCAACGGTAAACCAGTCGATCCTGCCGGGCGCTACTAAGCTTCAAGTTCGGTCAGCAGTTCGGTGAGCAGCGTTTGCCACCTGGGGCTTCTTTGAAGCTCAGTAACCAACGGTTCGATTTGTGGATGGGACTCAACAAGGTCCTTGAGCCTCGACGACGCTCGAGCGTAGTGCTTCGACTGGGACTGCTCAAACACTTTCACAGCGGTCGTGAAGCACTTCGCCGCGAGGTCCGTCCGTCCGTCTGATGCGAATCGGGTGCCCAACTGACCGAGCGCCCAACCGATATGTGCTGTTCTGTGCTCGCCAAAAGACTGCCGGAGCAAGCGAGTTATCATGTTCCTCGCGGCAGCGGGGTCTCCGCTTTCTTCGTAGCACAGTGCCATGTTCTGGCAAACAAAGAGTTGGCTGCTCGTCCCCGCGCATTGCTCAACGAGTTCCTCGGTTCTCGCGAGCCCCTGTCGAGCTGCGTCAAGTTCGTTCAGCTTAAGATGCACGCGAGCGCGAATAATCACGACCGAGGCAACGAGTTCGATGAAGCCGCCTCGACCGGACACTTCCTCTGCTTCGTCCAAGAGGATGAGACAATCTTCGGTGCGGTTCTCCTCGAAAAGCAAGACGGCGAGGTCTGCCAGCGTATCTGCGATATAGAACGGGTGATTTGCTTGACGACTGAGCTGTAATCGCTCTCGCCACAGCCGCTCAGCCTCCGCTTGTGTGGAGAACCTAGAGGCGTGTGCACCCTGCAGTCCCAACACTTCAATCCTAAAGGCAATATCTTCAGCAGCCTGAGCGAACTTGGAGGTGGCCTCAACAACCTCGGTGAACTCGTTTGGAAGGTTAGCTTCAAAGAGAAGTCGCAGAAGCCCCTGCGCCACGGTCTTGACCGAAGCGTAGTCCTTGAGATCAACCGCAAAACGGAGACCAGTCCGGATGTCTTCAAGATGCTCCGAGAGTCGGGCGATGGCGCCAGGATAGTCACTGAGGCTAAGGAGAGTTCGAATATCTTGAACCTGACCGACGACTTGGACCACAAATCGGGATTGCATTGACATAATGTTCGGGTTATTAGCAAGCGCGTTGAACGAGGACAACAAGTAAGTTCTCAGCGCAGTTGGCACATGAAATCTCTCTGATCCGGCAATTTGAACCGGTTCTAACAATGAACGAGAGCAGAGTTCATCGAGGAAATGGCGGGTGTTTGAAAGGAGTAGGATCTGTTCGGCTTGCGATTGACTAAAGTCCGCCGAAAAGTGCGCAAGCATGTGGAGCGCGAGTTGATGCTCAAGCGTCAGCTGCGCAACCGAATAGCCAAACAGAGTGCGCATCGTTTTCGGGTGCAGTCGCTGACCACTT
>JBBRHU010000391.1:0-3369 GCA_038222255.1 Fimbriimonadales bacterium
AGGAATGCCACAGACGCTTGGTACGACGAGTTTCAGATGGTGCCGGCTCGCCTCCCGATTGACTTCGTGTTCATGGAAAAGGTGTATTCCCGGGCTAGAGTTCCATTTGCGCTCGATAAGCACTTGTCGCAGACCGCTGAACTACTCAGTCGCCCGGTAAGTAAACGTCGAACTGGCCTGAACGTTCGTCGGCCAGATCAGTTGCTAAGTGGATGGTTTTCGGACCAAAAACAAGACTACGTCTGCGAAGTGTTCCCCAGTCGCGGTGCCCTGGAGGATTCAAATCGTAAGCAGTACTCTCTCGCTGAGATGCCGTTGTTTTTGGGGAAATCGCCCGTCCCAGACTTCGATTCTCCAGTAAAGCCTTGGACACTGCAACTGGTCGGCGGGATCTGGATCGCACAGAATGAGATCGCGTTTCTTGATCGCCAATACGAGATCGATTATGAAACGGTCATGCCCACCCTCAGAGTTATCGAGTCTGGCTCAAACCCACAGACTCTGGCGACCATTGCCGAGAATTCGAAGCGAGGTTACAAACTGCTTGCGAGAGAGGCTCGAGTCCTCTCAGTGATTGGTCCAAACTTTGAAGCGACGGAACGATGGAGTCCGATGGCTCGCCTGTGGACCCGGTTGCCCATCAAACAGCAACAAGCAATAAGGACGACCGTTCTTGCAGGAAGGGACGCTCACATTCCGCTCTCAGGGCTCGGTGAACCTCTCCTTAGCGCAGTCCAAGATCTAGGGCGGCAAGATGCTCACGCCTCCGCCGCGGCAGGCGCCTACAAGCACTGGCCCTATCATTCGGCTCGGAGTGAAATCTCACAGCTGGCTGTCCTCCGATTCCGCCCGCAGCGGCCGTCCTCGGAAGGCACAAGTGGATTGGTCCTCAAGGCCGAGATTCTCATACCCCTGCCCCAAGAGATAGCTACACCGAAGTGGAACTTGATGACTCCGCAAGCTAGATTTGAAGAGGTCTCCAAGCATGGATCTGTCGCCTACTCCGTGACCTCGCCGCCCTTAAAGCTTTGAGTCAGTATTGGGGAGGTCACGTGGCTGTTTCACCTGGCGACTCCGCACGTTGACGGCGCTTCAACCCTCGCAGTCGCAAATCTTTTTCGTCGGCTCGCTATTTTCGTGGCGGCAGTGGTGGCGTATTCGGGCCAATGATCCGGTCGTAGGGTGAATATCCACCCGACTTTTCGATCACTGGTTCTAAGATCATCACCGACTTAGGCTCAAGTTCGGCTTGTACGAGTCCGGTGATCGTTCGGAGCTTCTTTCCGGTAAGCACGTCCCTCATCTCTCCCCAACTCATGAGCCGTCCGACGCGACTTGGGAATACCTCCGAAACCTTTCGGTTGGTCGGATTCAGCAAGACGATAACAGTCTGATCAAGCCGGTCGGTGTATCGGACAAACCCCAAAAGTTGTTCAGTCGCCAGCGACTTAAAGTCGCCAAATCTCAGCGCGGGGTGAGATTTTCGAATTTGAATGAGCTTTCGTGCGCTAGCGTAGATTGGGTTGCTAAGCACTGCGAGATCCCACCGCATTGGAGCACGATTCTGAGGATCCCCTGCCCCTTGCATGCCGAGTTCACTGCCGTAGTAAATGCAGGGAGCTCCAGGCAGAGTGAATTGCAGTGCTTGAACCAACAGTCTTGCGGCTGGATCAGTGACCAGATCGGCGAATCGCGGAGTGTCATGGTTGTCGATGAGGAGCCAAGATTTCAGCAGATTCTCTATTCCCGCGTCGTCTACCATCTGCTGTAGTGCGAGACCAGCTTGTCCACCTTTCAGCTTTCCGAGAAGTGTGGAAATCCCGATGTTTAGTGGTGTGAAGTTGAAAACGCCATCTACCGCCGGAAACCAGTCGGCGGGGTAACCGGAGATCTCACCAACGACGGCAGAGCCAGGCTTCGCCTTGTGGGCCGACGCAGTGAGGCGCTGCAGAATCTTCGGACCAAGTTCAAAGGCTACGTCCAATCGCCAGCCGTCGGCTCCGTCGGCTAAATATTTCTGAACCACCGACTCCTTCTTCCCCCACAAATAGGCCTGGAGAGTCGGCTCCTCCAAACGCAGCGCCGGCATACTCTCGACGCCGGACCAACCTCGATAGCCTTTTGGATATTCCTTTCCAAAATAGAACCAGTTTCGGTATGGACTTTTCGAATCAGACCGGGCGGAAACGAATTGTTTCGAGGTTGCCCCAATGTGATTAAACACTCCGTCGAGCATTACTTTGAGGTTGGATCGATGCGCTCCCTTGATCAAGGAGGAGAGGTCCGCGTTCGTTCCTAGCTGCGGATCCACATTGAGATAGTCTTCAGTGTCATATTTATGGTTGCTCGGCGACTTGAAGATTGGCGTTAGGTACACGACGTCAGCCCCGAGCTGAACGATGTACGGAAGCTTGGACTGTACTCCCTTCAGATCACCTCCCCAAAACTCAAAGCAGTGGGGATATCCTCCGATTTTTGGTTCGTAAGCGCTCGGCTTCGGGTTTTCCGTCCAGGCTCGCAGTGGGCCGGTCGCCTGGTAGAGCACCGATTTCTTTGCCTGATCAACTGGAGGCACAAATCGATCAACGAACACCTGGTAAACGATTGCCCCGATCCTCCAGTCGGCGGCCCTTTGTGAATAAATATTCACGGACTGAACTTGGGAGATGACTCCAATCGCACAGAGGAACATTCCTTGATCTTACCAAGGGATGTCACGTCTTCCCTATTCCCGGTCTTGCGAACCCTCCGCTATCGCTTTACTCTTATATGCTAACGCCCGACCCGAATCCACTCCGGACTCTAGCGCAGAGAGTTCTGTCAAACTAGTTCACGATGAACCTGTTGCGAGTGCACCCCAAGGACGACATGCCCCAGTTATCGGGGACGGTTGTCAAGCTTGAACCGATCTGCGCTGGAGACGAGACAGCACTGGCCCGTGCCGCTTACGAAGGTGTCTTTCGCTACTTTGTGACAGGGATGCCCACAGAGCTCACGGCCGAAGGATTCGCCGACCACGTCCGCT
Organism: Fimbriimonadales bacterium; assembly: GCA_038222255.1. Taxonomy (GTDB): domain Bacteria; phylum Armatimonadota; class Fimbriimonadia; order Fimbriimonadales; family Fimbriimonadaceae; genus Fimbriimonas. Next base: position 3,026 of record JBBRHU010000391.1, read on the forward strand.
TTCTGATCGAATCTCGGTCGACCCTGGCATTCAAGGTCATCGACCTCTCCACAATGCAGGTCGTAGGATCCACGAGCCTGATGGACATCCGTCCCGAAGACGCTCACATCGAAGTGGGCATGACCTGGTATTCCAAAGCTGCTCAGGGCACGAAGGTCAACCCCGCATGCAAGCTACTTCTACTCACCTATGCTTTTGAGAACGTGGGTTGCGAGCGAGTGACCCTCAAAGGGGATGCGCGCAACGCTCGATCTCGGGGAGGGATGCAAAAGCTCGGTGCGAAATTCGAAGGAATCCTTCGACGACACCGATACACCCAGAACGATGAGTTCAGGGACACCGCT
>JBBRHU010000392.1:0-3355 GCA_038222255.1 Fimbriimonadales bacterium
GATCCCCCTGCGCAGTGAAGACCTTTTCCGCTTAGCGATGACTCATCGTTCGGCGGCGGCAAACTCTGTGCAGGACAGCTACGAGCGCCTGGAATATTTTGGCGACTCTGTGCTTGGCCTGGTCGTCGCGCAGTACCTCTACGAGCATCACCCGAACTGGGATCAGGGCATGATGAGCAAGGCAAAGTCAAGCGTCGTGCAAGAAGCCCCTCTGGCTCAGGTCGCCCTGAGACTTGGACTTGACAAGCACATGATCCTCAGCCCGAGCGAGGAATCCACCGGCGGCCGTCAGCGCCCGTCGATTCTCGCCGACGTTGTTGAAGCAATCATCGGTGGCATTTACCTTGAGTCTGGCCTCGAAGTCGCACGGTGGTTCGTCCTAGAACAGCTCCACGACTTCTTGATGCGAATCAGCAGTGGCGATGTTGCCCCAGACGACTTTAAGTCGAAGCTGCAGGAAGTGGCACAAGCTTTCTGGAGAAAGACCCCGTTCTATCGAGTCGCAAATGAAAACGGTTCGTCACACGAGCGAAGGTTCCATGTTCAGGTTGTGTTCGACGACGAAGTGATCGGCGAAGGCGACGGGCGCTCGAAGAAAGAGGCGGAGCAGGCCGCCGCGCAGAACGCCCTTCAGGTGATTGAGAGAAACCGAAGGCTCCGTGATAGTGCCGAAGAACACCCCTATCTTTAGCGTCTCGGTTGAATCTTGACCACCTGATAGGTGAACAATGTCTTCCGATCTCGGCCTCTATGGACTAAACTGAAATTGAAGTCCAGCCTATGATCAGCCTGCGCTCTTACTCTCCCTACCTCTTCGCTTCTTTTGCCCTGACGGGACTCGGTTTCGGTGCCCTGCAGAAATCTCCTAAGGCAAAAACGACGAAGATCGATTTCAACAAAGATGTTCGGCCGATTCTTGCCGAGCACTGCTGGCAATGCCACGGCACGGATGCGGCCAAGGTGCAAAAAACTGGCGGGCTTCGGCTCGACACCTTTGCCGAAGCCACGAAGACCCGACGTGGAATTCAGGCGATCGTTCCCGGCGATCTAGGCAAATCGAGAATGTGGGCGCGGATTTCCGCGAAAGATGTGGATGAGCGAATGCCGCCCGCTGACTCCGGTGTACATCCCCTCTCGCCTGAGAAGCAAGCGATCATCAAACAGTGGATCGTAGAAGGAGCGGAATACAAAGGCCACTGGGCGTTTCTGCCCCCGGTCATGCCGGCCCTGCCCACCGTAAAGAATCCATCTTGGGAACGCAATTCGGTTGACGCCTTCATACTTAGTCGGTTAGAAAAGTCTGGCGAAAAGCCCGAGCCAGAGGCAGACAAGCCCACCCTTATTCGGCGTGCCTCACTAACCCTAACGGGTCTAGCCCCCAGTCCGGAAGAAATTAACGCCCTGGTCGCCGACACGAAGCCAGGAGCCTATGAGCGAGCTGTTGATCGAATCTTGGCAAAGCCAACCTACGGTGAACATCAAGCTCGATATTGGCTGGACGCGGTCCGCTACGGCGACACGCACGGACTTCACCTTGACAACGAGCGCGGCATCTGGCCGTATCGCGACTGGGTAGTCGATGCTCTCAATCGCGACGTCCCGTTCGACAAGCTCACGGTCTGGCAGTTAGCGGGTGATCTCTTGCCCAATCCGACTCAGGAGCAGCAGATTGCAACCGGCTTCGTTCGTATGAACCCAACCACTGCCGAGGGCGGTGCGATCGAGCAGGAGTTCCTCGTCAAAAACACTTTTGACCGAGTGGATACGACCACCGGGGTGTATCTAGGCATCACGATGGGTTGTGCCAAGTGCCACGACCACAAATACGACCCACTTTCTCAAAAGGACTACTACAGCTTTTTCGCATTCCTCAACTCGACCACGGATTCCCCACTCGATGGCAACGCCAAAGATCATCCGCCTACGATCAAGGTTCCGACCAAGCTCCAAGGGCTTCGGCTCTCGCAGATCGGGGAACAGCGAAAGCACTTGGAAGCTGGAGTAAATCTGGAAGCCGCGAAGGCTTGGGCAGCAAAGGGGATTCGCCTTCCGAAGGTCGCGAACTGGGAAGTCGCAGGGCCCTACGCAGCTCCGACTTATCAGGCGACATTCGACAAAGCCTTTGAACCCGAAACCAAGGGAGACGTGAAGTGGCGTCCGATCAAGATCGCCAATGCGGTGCCGTTGGCAAGCGTTGTTCGGAAGGACATTGGAGCGGCTTACCTCCGAACGACTTTCACACCGGAGAAGGCAGGGGAATTCTCGATTCGTCTCGGCAGCGACGACGGCATCCGCGTCTGGCATGACGGGAAGCTTGTCCACAGCAACAATGCTGAGCGCGGACTAACCGCTGACGCTGATTCCGTCAAGCTCGCTCTTCACGAAGGGCCGAACGAGTTGCTCTTCAAGGTGGTCAACGCTGGCGGCGCGGATGGTTTCTATATTGGTTACGGTAGCGCAGCCGACATTCGGATCACAAAGATGGCCGCGACACTTGCGAAACCCACACTAACTCCCGCCGATGTCGTCGCCCTAAGGCAAGCCTATCTGGAAGTTGGTCCAGGCGGAACGGAGTATCGCACCCTCGGCGAAGAACTCGTAAAGCTCAATGCGGCGGTACCGACGACACTCGTTACGCAAGAGCTCAAAAAGCCTCGTCCGACATTCATCCTGAATCGCGGTGAGTACAGTCAACCCACGAAGCCCGTCGCGCGGGCAATCCCGGCAGTATTCGGAACCCTGCCTGAAGGTGCACCCAAAAACCGCCTTGGCCTTGCTCAGTGGTTTGTGAATCCCAAGAATCCACTCGTCTCTCGAGTCTTCGTGAATCGAATTTGGCAACAACACTTTGGGACCGGCATCGTAAAGTCAGTCGAAGACTTCGGCAGTCGTGGCGAGTATCCGAGCCACCCTGAACTGCTCGACTACCTTGCAACGAAGTTCATTGCAGAAGGTTGGTCGATCAAGAAGCTTCATCGCATGATCGTTACCAGCGCAACTTTCCGCCAGTCCGCGGTTGCCTCTGCGGCCAAGCATGCCAAGGACCCTGAGAATCGACTCCTTGCCCGTGGACCGAGATTTCGGCTCGATGCTGAGGTCATTCGAGACCAGGCGCTAGAGGTTGCCGGAATATTGGATCCGACGGTAGGTGGTCAAGGTGTCCGACCCTACCAGCCACCCGGACTCTGGGAAGCAGTGGCTTACACCGCGAGCAACACCGCGAAGTACATGCCGGACAAGGGCGTGGCCCTTCACCGAAGGAGTCTCTACACCTTCTGGAAGCGCACCAGCCCTCCGCCTTCGATGCTGATCTTTGACGCACCGATGCGTGAAAGCTGTGTGCTCGCACGTACTC
>JBBRHU010000393.1:0-3338 GCA_038222255.1 Fimbriimonadales bacterium
CCGACCTTAATTTGCTGAGGATGACCTACAAATGATGCAGTGGTGTGTCGGGTGAGATGGGGCACAATGTGCTGGGACGAATCCTGTCCTCGCACCCACGATGGGCGAACGAACATGGCGTCCGTGACGGATCATCTTGCTGACGAGCAATCCACCGCGTTTCTGGTTTACCAGTTCGCAGCTTCACTTGCGAAGTTTCGGTCCTGTGTCGAGTCAAGTTATGTGGACGCATGCGATCCGGCTGAGGGCAAGGGTGACTCCCTGGTCCCGGCACCCATCTTCGACCGTTTCAGGGAGTTACAGCACCACGCCAATTGTTTGGAGTGGAGTCTCGCGATACCAGGGCTTACAGATCTGATCGATGCCGCTCGTTCGATCCGCGAGATATTTGAAAGCGTGTGGCTCAAGGCCGAACATCGGGACTGGATAGCGTGGAGATCCGGCCTCAGTAAAAGCGAGGCCACGCCAGAGCATCTTGACTCGCACATTATCAAGAATTCCCCCTTTGCCCCGCCCACATGGGCTCAGTTCGAGGGTTACGCTGAGCAAGTTGCATTCACTCTGCCGGAGTTATACCAAGCACTATTCACTCTTAGCAGGCATCTTTCCGGAGTCTGCTACCCACCACTCTCCTCGTATGACCCGAGACTGAGTTGCCATCCGCTCTTCAACGTCGATGACTATTTGCTCCCCGTATTGAACCCACTAATTACTCGCCTGATGCATGAGGTGAGAAAGAAGTTGCACGTTTTAGAAACCGTTGACGAAAAACTCGGATTGGATGCGTACTCTGATGCCGTCAAGTTACATGATGAAATACTCTTAACTCTGGATCTAAACGCTCGCAAAAGTGCTAAGAAGTCCCTCAAGAAACGCTCAACGGACACCGTGGTGACTGAGAGAGAGTTAATTCCAGTCATCCCCCCTGAAGGGGCGACCACGGAACAAGAAGGCTCTGAAACGCCCCAAACGCCGACCAACGGCCAGACAACTCCGAAGGATTCCTCAGAGGAGGCTGCGGATGTTGCGGAGATTGAGAAGCTTGAGAAGCTAAAAGAACGGCTCGACAAGAAGGAGCAATACATTGGTAAGAGCCTGCCCGTTCTCCGGATGTTCAAGCAGATCGAAGACGTGAATCGCAGGTCAGATGAACCGCTCATCATCCTCGGCCCATCGGGGGTCGGGAAAACTGCTCTCGCTAAGATAATTCACGATGCGTCTCCCAGAGGGAGCCGCCCATTTAAGCATCTTCAGGCCAATGACGTCGCGGGTGGTGATGAGACGATCGTTCGAGATAAATGGGTCGGTCGGGGACTGCACGCTGGGCTCAGCAAGGGAGAGCCGAATACTCCAGTTCTGGGGTGGCTCCAGGAAAACGCTGGGGGAACCATTTTTCTCGACGAACTCCATAATCTGGACACCTTCAATCAAGAATTTCTGAGGAAGGTACTTGATCGCCACCCAATCCCTTTTGCGGCTGGTAAGGGTCAAGATGTCACCCCTGACGTTCGGTTGATTTTCGCCACATTCCGCGACTTTGGCGAGCTATCCAAAAACAGGGTTCTCGTCCCTGACTTTGTCCGTCGCCTTGGGACGAACTTTCTTGTCGTACCCTCACTGAACGACCGGAGGGAAGACATCCCGCTCTTTGTAAAGAAATTTGAAGATGGTCGAAAACCAGCTATAGATTTCATGCTTGCCCTCCTCTGGAATGATTGGAAGAGCGGGGAGGTGGATAAATTGATTAAAGCAGTCAAGGCGGCAGTAGGTCGGAAGGACGTGGGCGAAAGAATCACAGCGGCCGATCTTAAAGGAAAGATTCCTGACGAAGTCATCAACCGAGTGGTCAGTATGAAGCCTAATGAAGTCAAAAAGCAGGGTCTCTCGATACTTCTGGAGATATTTGGCGACCAGAGTAACGGACGTCAGAAGCGAGTCGCTGACTTCTTCGATGTCAGTGAAGCAACGGCTTCACGTTGGTTCCAACAAGCCGGGCTCGGAAAACCGGTAAAGCCCAAACCAGTCTGAAGTATCCATGAACATGGCTCGCGTGAACGTCTGTTGATCTCGACGCGAGTGACCGCCAGCACAGAAATGCTGCCCGGAGGTACGGCTAATTGCCGCGAGCATCAAGTTGAACCCAATCTTTACCGCCTCTTGCTCCCTCTCGACATGACGAAGTGCTTCGCGTTCTTGTGCGTCAGGGAGTGAACAGAACGAGCCGTTCTGATCACTCCCACCACTCTACATTGTACACGTTCTTCTCTGTCGACCGCTGACGGTCCCGACCACATTCAGGCTGTTGAATCTCTGGCAATGATGGTTGCTCTACTCCGGCGTCGCGACGGCACTTGGATCGGTCTTCTCCCTCTTCTTCCGCGGAATTCTCGGTTGCGGTTTCTCGTTAACATCAGAATTCTCTTCAGTGAACTCGATGCCACGTATCCGTCGAAATTCCCTGAGTCCATGCTGCGTGATTCGGTAGCAACCAGACAGAGTTCCATCCGGGCGGCACCCTGCATGTCCAGTGTTCTGCTCGATCCAGTCGAAAGCGATCAATTCGCCGTGAAGAACGATAAGCTGCTTCGACTCGATCCCTTCTATCTGCATCAGACGATCTTGCCAAACCGTTCGATCCTCGGAAGCCAGCTCAGCATAATGCGACAGAAGCGACAAAAGATGAGCGTTTTCCCGCCGCCACCTCGAAAAATCAAGCATCGTCAAGTCGAACATTGTCGCTCCTCGTGGCACGGAACCCGAGAAGGAGATCGACGGCGGCAATCAGTTTGCTCACCTCCCAACTTGGTTCTGCTTTCAAGCCGCGTCGAGGACGATGGGTGATGAGGAATGTGAGGAACATGACGGGAAGCCCGCTCAGTTCATCCCCGATCCGAAGTCGTGAAACTCATGTTGAGTCGGTGACCTCGTCTCACGTCCGTCGACAGTACGCGGTCATGTCGGTTCGCTTCATACACTTCCAATGAAGCGACATGTTGCTTTCCTTCACCGGGGTGTCGTTCGTCACACGAGAGTCTTGAGCACCGAATAAATCATGACACCACCCATTCCACGCGATGTGTTGCTGAAAATCCGCAAGTTGGCGAGCCTTCCCGAAGAGGTGCGGCAGAGTGAGTGGGCGATTTCCATCACCCGACTGACCGTTCTCAAGAGTTTGTGCCGCGATCCCGAGGTGGCGAACCGCTTCGTCGTCTACCTGGCTCACAAGACGTTTGAGAATCTGAAACTGCGGCAGGAACGCTCGCCGACCGATGCGAGCTACATGATGCTGATGGAGAAAGCTCTCGAAGGAATGGAAGCCTGGCAGCGAACACCGACCG
>JBBRHU010000394.1:0-3320 GCA_038222255.1 Fimbriimonadales bacterium
CCACACGATTTCAGATCTTCACCTTCCCGCCGAACCTTCAACGCTCGGAGGAAGTTGTTCGCGTCCAAGCTTCAATCACTGGCGATTCTGTCAACGGCACGTTGCTCTGGCTTATGGACCCGGAGACGGCACACCTGATCGCAGGATTTGCCGTTGAAGACGAGCCAAGTGGAGACTACGCAAACCCGTTTGCTGGAACTGGCTCTCCGTTTGCCGCTCTACAGGGCAAAGGAATGCCAATGTCCGAGGATTCCGGCAGTCTCGAAATCTTGATGGACGTGCCTCTCGACATCTCGGTGGAACTCGGTCGAACGAAAATGACTGTGCGAGATGTGCTTGAACTCTCCACTGGATCAGTCGTTGAAATCGAAAGGCTCGCCGGAGAACCAGTCGACGTGCTGATCAACGGACGAATCGTCGCAAAAGGCGAGGTCGTCGTCATCGAAGACAACTTTGGAGTCCGATTGACCGAAATCCTGAATCCGCTGGACCGAAATCGGGCCAACGAGGCGGCTTAACAATGGATACCACGACGACGCTTGGCACCAAGCCTGATCCGATCGGAGCAACCGGCGCAACTGCTGCAACTCCAAACGGGATGCCAATCATCCAGCTGATCATCGCACTGGCAGTAGTGCTCGCGCTCGTGAAGTGGATCCTCCCAAAAATCCTTAACAAGGTCAACAAGCGAATCGTCACGAATGTTGGAAGCCAGATTCGCATTGAAGAGTCGGCAGCATTCGCGGGCGGAAATCTTTACATCGTGCAGGCGAAAGGCAAGTCGCTCTTGCTCAGCGTCAACCAGCAAGGAGTCCAATGTTTGGCGGATGTTACCGAAGTGGCACCCACCCCATCCCTCGTAAACACTCAAACGGTTGACGAGCCCAGGTTCGACCAGCTCATCGAAGCTGCACCAGCGGTTCCGGCGTTCGTTAGATCTCATGCTTCGCAACCCACGCCCGAAGAGGTCCAGAAGGTTCTCAACCGACTCGCTCGACTCGAGGCAGCTTAAGGAGCACTAACATGAAGTCCGCGAGAATGAAGAACCTGCGAATCCTGGCCGTGCTCAGTTTGATCGGCCTAGCTGCTCTTGGATTTTCACAGCTTGGCTCTGCTGGAAATCAGGCGGGCTTGCCTCTTCCAAACGTCTCCATCGACTTTGGTGGCCAGAAAGGGAACAACCAAGTTTCGAATTCGCTCCAGATTCTCGCCCTTCTCACCGTGCTCTCACTCGCTCCGGCGATCTTGATCCTGACTACCGCATTCACTCGGATCATGATCATCTTCAGCTTCGTCCGAAGTGCTCTCGGTACGCAGTCGATTCCACCTAACCAGGTTCTGATTGGGTTGAGCCTCTTTTTGACTTTCTTCATCATGAAACCGACTTACCAGCGCATCTATGACGAGGCGCTCAAGCCGATGCAGGCTGGAAAGCTCGACATGTCGCAAGCGATTGAGAAGGCCAAAGTTCCGATGAAAGAGTTCATGCTCAAGTCGACCTACGACAAAGACCTTCAGCTCTTTCTGAACATGCGAAACGAGCACCCGAAGAATCCTTCTGAGCTCGACATCATCACTTTGATCCCAGCCTTCATCATCAGTGAGCTCAAGACGGCCTTCATCATCGGGTTCTACATCTTCATCCCGTTCCTGATCATCGACCTCATCATTGCTTCGACGCTGATGAGCATGGGAATGATGATGCTCCCACCAGTAGTCGTCAGTTTGCCGGCGAAGCTGCTAGTCTTCGTTCTGGCCGACGGATGGGGGACGCTCATTGGAGCGATTCTAGCGGGGTACAGATAGCATGGAACAGGTTCAAGCTCTAAATCTAGCTCGTCAAGGCGTTGAAGTCGCGCTCATGGTGTTGCTCCCAATTTTGACGGTGACATTGTTCTTGGGACTGCTCGTGAGCATCTTTCAGGCGCTGACGCAGATTCAAGAAATGACGCTCACGTTCGTTCCCAAGTTGGTCGGAGTAGCACTCGTGCTGGCGCTCGTGGGGAACTGGATGCTTGGGTCTGTAGTGAGCTTTACCAAGCTATCCTTCCATCAAATAGAGAGTGTCGGAGCGCATCGGTGAGGCTTGATACCGATAGCTTTCTTGCGTTTTTCCTGATCTTCACCCGCTGCTCCGCGTTGCTACTTTCTTCTCCCATCTTTGGCGCGCAGAACACGCCGCTCCAAGTAAGGATCTTCACGACAGTCTCATTTGCGGCAGCACTTTCCGGTTTGATTCGGCCACACATGGGGCCGATGCCACACGACCTTCTTGAGTTGCTCGTTCGCATGGCACAAGAGGTCTCGGTCGGACTGATCATCGGGTTTCTCATGACGCTAGCGCTTCAGGTGACGCAAATTGCTGGCGCGTTTATGGACATCCAGGTTGGCCTCGGTTCGAGCCAAGTCATCAACCCGATCAACGGTGTCTCCGTCACTATCCTGTCTCAGTATAAGTTCTTGCTCGGCGTCGTAATCTTCTTGTCACTCGATGCCCACCATCTGATCATTGAGGCGTTTGTTCGTAGCTACACGGCGACTCCAAACTTGTCCTTCGAGTCTTGGCTCGAGATCCAGCGCAACCTGATGGCCTTTCTTAAGGACATGTTCTTAGTTGCCATTCAGATCACGGGACCGGTTCTAGGAGTCAGTTTGGTCATTGATGCCGCTCTTGGCCTCGTCAACCGCGCAGTGCCACAGATTCAAGCGATGCAGATTGGACTTCCGATCAAGATTGGCGTTGGTCTCATCGCCGTTGGAATTGGCCTCCCGAGCTTAGTCGGCGGAGTCTCATTCATGACCAGCCACGCCTTGCGTGTTGTCGGACCGATCTTTAGGTAAGGAGGGAACTACAACATGGCAGAACAGGGCATGGAGAAGACCGAGGAAGCTACGCCTAGGCGTAGGGAAGAGGCACGCAAAAAAGGCTCCGTCGCAAAATCCACCGACCTCACGAATGCACTCGTGATGCTTGCGATGCTGTTCGTGTTGCCGACAGGGATCAGCTTGATTGCGGCGGCGTTCATGCAGCTAATCAAAAAAGGACTGCACGACATTCCAAAGGAAGCCTCATTCGAACTGGCTGCCTACGTATTCAACCGCGGCCTTCAGCTCACCCTCCCGGGGTTCGCGATGATTGTGGCGACCGCCATGGCGGTCGGAGTAGGAGCAAACGTACTCCAAGTCGGTGTCAAGTTCACCCCTCAGACTCTCGCTCCATCGTTTAGCAAAATTAATCCCGCTGCCGGACTTAAGAGGATGTTCTCATTCTCGTCTGCGTTCGATGGGCTTAAGGCAACTCTCAAGTCGTTTGTCTTTCT
>JBBRHU010000395.1:0-3305 GCA_038222255.1 Fimbriimonadales bacterium
AAGTGACAAGCTCCGCGGTTCCCCAGTTGTAACCCTTCTGCTGAGGGTTCGCTTCACTCATCTTCTTGCCGTCTTTAAACGACATATCGCTCACCCAAACGTCGGGGTATTCGACAAAAGTCTGACGGGTGTAGGTGACGACGTCCGCCTTCTTGGCCTTAGCACCGAAGGTGTACAGCCGGTTGCCGCCGATGAGCATTGAAGGGTTTCGATCTTTGACATCAAGGCTGTACATGCCCGACGCCTTGGTGTCGAGATTGAGGCCGCTCAGCAATAGTGGCTTGCTAAGGTCAATCGCTTCTGCCTCTGGATCCGTGGTCGTGAGTCGGAAACGAATCTTTCGAATTCGTCCGTTCTCGGCGGTTAGGTTAATCGACTTCTTCACCCCGGCTGGGTCGAGTGCCCAAACGTCGTAGGCATCATAAAGAAGCAACCACTCGCCGCCCTTTGTCCACCCGGCGAAGCCGATCAGATTCGGGAAAGTCGGAGTATCGGTTTCTTCATCGTAAATGGGGTAGGGAATCGCCTTCGTCAGGTCCTTCTTCGCGCCGTCTCGAATTCGGTGCGAGATGAGCTGCTTCGTTGCCTCATCGTAATAGATGACAAACTGCCCATCTTCGCTGAAGATCGTTGCACCTTGAGCCTTTTCACGGATCTTGGAGGTCGCGCCAGATCCGACGTTGATCAGATAGGTGTCTGTGTAGCCGGGATCCCAGGTCGATTCAACCTCGTACGGTCGCGCAGTGGAGCCGATTGCCCAGTCGCCCTCGCCTTCCTTCTGAATCGTAACGTTCGGATACAGCTCTGTCCCGAGCACGCGAACCTTACCCCCGCTCGAAGGAACGAAGGCTTGGAAGTTTCGAACCCGGCCAGCAGCGCCTGCAAGGAGTTGAGCAGCCTGAATCTGCGGGTCCTTGTAGTGCCAGATGTCAACCGAAACCTTCTCGTCGTCTGGAGTCGTATCTGGCTTATCTACCACGGGCTTAGGGCCGGTAGAGAAAAGGAGACGGGAACCCTTCTTAGAGAACGAGAATGCGCCGGTGTCGGGAATCACAAATCCCTTAGGCATGCCCTCGGAACTGTCTGAGACAAGCGCCACAGGCTTGGAATCGGGAGTTGCTCGATAGATAGTCCAGCTAGACTTTGCAGCTTTCGGGGTGTCCTTGTCGGTAGCCCAAGCGAACGCTTTTGATTCTTCGTGCCAAGTTAGGCGGTTGTACTTCGCTTTTCCAACCTGGATACCACGGCGAGTTCCGGTTGCGGTCGAATAAGCGTAAACGCCATCTTCAGTCGCCTCACGGCCAGTTCGGATGTAAAGGTAGACCGTCCCGTCCTTCGAAAGTCTGGAAGATCCTACGAACATGATCTGGTCTTCCTTGCCGGTGGACAGATTGCGAACAACAACCGTTGATCCAAAACTTGCGGCTGGAGCACCAGCGCCGCCAGGTCGTGCGCCCTGACCTGCACCTGCTGGCCGCTGACCGGCCCCTGCACCAGCGCCTCTGCGCTGATCTTCCTCATCCTCGTCTCCGCCCGCGCCCCTACCAGCAGGAGGCGGTGGTCGCGTTCCCGGCGTCGTTGTTCCACCCGCCGGTCGAATTGGCTTCGGTGGTTCAAGCGTATAAATTAGGACGTTGCCATTGTCTGGCGCGAGTTCAAAAGAGACGACACGGTCAACTTCCTTTTTCTCGCCAGTCGCGAGGTTCAAAATAAGCAAATTCGATTTTGGAGCATCTGCAGGGAGAGCTCGTTCACGACGTGCCTTTCGCGCATCTTCAAATTTCGGAGCGACGAGCGTGACCAGGAACTTTCCGTCAGCACTGAACTGCGGGGCCGTACCTCGCGGGATGTCCCAAGTCTTGCTCCCGTCAACAGCCTTCACATAGGCAACGACGTCACCCTCTTGCGGTGCGACAACATAGCTCAGCCACTTGCCGTCTTGCGAGAGTGTGGAGCTTCGAACGGACTTCCACGAGTCATAAACAGAGTGGTCGAGCGGCTTCTTCTGCGCAAATGCAGAGACAACGGGCAACGTGAGGCCCGCGAGAAGCGCCAGACGAATGAGGGATGATTTCATCATGACTGCCTTCGGGTGTAAGAACATCCGGATTGAGCGACGTTACCGCGAGTGTTAGACTTTGGTGAAGATATGAAGCGAGTAGATTGGCGATCAAAGCTGACGAGGTTGGACCTACAGTCTCCCCGAAGTCAACACCTCATCTTTTTGATCCATGTCTGGCTACTTGCGCCGTTCATGGTCTGGTGGCTGATGGACCAGCACGTTCGCAAAGTTCTCGGCGAACCCACCGTCGCCCATCTCGCCCCCTGGGTTGTCGCCACGATGACATACCTGACACTCCGCACCTACCTGGCCTTTCGCGGGAAGGAGCGACTTCCATGGGGCTACGTCTTTCCGCCGATTGACGTCCTGATCATCAGCTCAATTTTGATGATCAGCCATCGTGGGCCGATGAGCAACTTGACGCTCCTGTTTTTCCTGCCGATCATCCAAGCTGCAGGAACGCTTAATGTGCGTTGGGCAGGCGCGGTCGGGTTGATGGTGATCATTGGCACTTCATCATCTGCGATAAGCGCTGTGACCGAGTTTGATATGCCCGCGACTTCATGGCGGGAATTGCTGCGTGTCGAACCGCTGAACGTGGCGTTTCGCCTTTACTTCCTCATTATTGTTTCGAGTCTGATGACATACCAAGCGCAGATCGCGGCGGCGATGCAAACCCGACTCAAGTTGGCAGCGGAGCGTCAGCGCCTCGCAGCAGAGATGCACGACGGAGTTCAGGGACACTTGGTTGCCACGAGTTCGATGCTCGAACTCATCGAAAAGCTTGCAGAAAAGAACCCAACTCGAGTTGTAGAACTCGCCCGAGAAGCGAGAGAGCAGACGCGTGCAGCGGCGGGTGAACTCCGTTATCTGGTCCGACGCACGAAGTCCGCAGCCCTCAAAGGAGGCTTCATTTCTGCGATGCAAACCTACTTTGAGTCGCTGTCGAGTGTGGGCCTCGTCCAAATTTCGTTCATTCACGACGTATTGCCCGAACTGAGTCCCGAAAGGGAGCAGGGCACGTTCAGAATTTGCCAAGAGCTAGTCACAAACGCCATGAAGCACGCCGAGGCGACCTTAATAGAAATCGAGCTGAGGCTGCGCGATGGCTCACTCCAGATCATCGTGGGCGACAATGGGAAGGGCACCGACCAGATCCCCGAGAGCGCGCTGGCTCGAACAAAAGAGCTAGGGGGTGAACTCGAACTTCTCTGCGATTCTCATCCCGGTTGCCGCTTTCGAG
>JBBRHU010000396.1:0-3301 GCA_038222255.1 Fimbriimonadales bacterium
GTCGTTAACTCCCCCTTCTGTAAGCGCTGGGGACCTCGAATTGGCACAACACTCCTCTTGTGCCTGGCGTTTCCGCCGTTCAACTTCGGCTTGATCGTGCTTGTCGCCCTCGTGCCCTGGTTGCACAGCTTGCGCGGGCAAACCGGAAAGCAGGCGTGGAGAAACGGCTACGGGTTTGGGCTTCTGTTTGCCCTTAGCCAACTCCACTGGCTAGGATCGCTCACCGCAAAATGGACCGGAAGTGTGGCCCTTGCGGTCATTCCTGTCTTGCTGGCGAGCGTCGCCATGGCGGTGTATTACGGCCTGATCGGCGTGCTTGTCCAGCGATGCTACCAACGCAAATGGGAGTGGGCAGTGCCGGTGATTTGGGCTGGTGTGGAAGTCTTCCGCTCATACATCCCCATCTTCGCGTTTCCCTGGAATCTCCTAGCGACCCCGCTATGGCCCTATCTTCCGCTCAACCAAGCTGCTTACTTCGGCTCGATCGTGCTGATTTCGGCATGGGTGGTCGCAACAAACCAGCTTGTTATGGCAGCGCTGGAAAAGCGGCCGTGGCAAGAGTGCCGGCTATCAATGGCGAGTTGGGCAGCCGTCCTTTGCCTCTCGTTGTTCCGACTCTCGATGGAACCACCAACGACAAACCGAGTGATTTCGGCGGGGCAAATCGGCGTCAACCTTGCATTTCCCGAGTCAGGCAGTCAAAGCGCTCAGATCAATCAAGCCATCAATGAGTTCATGATCACGTCCCTTCGAAACGGCACCGAGCTGCTCGTCTTCCCCGAAGGAATTGGTGGGAAGTATGAGAAGATGCCTCCTGCTCTGTCGGTGCCGTTATATAACGAACTGCCGATTTTGATTGGTGGTCAGATTGGCAAGGATCCCGTCTATCAGGCGGCCTTCGCGTTCGATGGCAAGTGGGGACTTGCAAAGAAGACTCGGTTAGTCATCTTTGGTGAGTTCGTTCCTTTCAGGTCCGTGCTCCCCTTTCTACAAGAAGCATTTCGACTCCCCACGGGAGACATGTCAGCCTCACCTGACGGAGTCCAAGCCCTGCCGATCAAAGACTTCAAAGTCGGTCCGATCATTTGCTTTGAGGCATTGTTCCCCGACATCGCCTGGCGACAGGCAAGAAATGGCGCTCAGTTACTGACCCAGATGAGCATTGACGACTGGTACATCGACTCCGTCGCAGCGGAGCAACTGAAGGCGGGAACAATCTGGCGATCCATTGAAACTGGGCTCCCGACGGTTCGGGCAGCAACACTAGGCTACACACTGGTCACAGATGGACATGGCCGTATTCTCGCCGAAGCACCCCTGCTACAGAAAAAGCTATTGAGGGTGGAGCTGCCGATGCCAACCGGAACGTCATCATTTGCGCTATACCCCGTCTTTCCGCTTTTCGCGTTCCTATTTGCTACTTGGCTGTTGCTCTCAAGCCTCCGAATTCTTAGAAGTTCTGAAGCAAAACCTGCTTGACGGTGGGAGGATTTAGCTCAACGAAGTCGACCGGACCGTAGCCCTCTCGCAACAAGCGAGCGGCCAGGTCCTGCCCATCTTGAGCCCGAACAAGGAACCCACTCTCGGTGGGTTGAACCTCCACAACAAACGGATCTACCAGCGCCCGAACCGCGTCCCCTTGCCGCGTGACGATTCGAACGGTTGTCGACTCCGCAAGCGCGAGAAGATCTTGGCGCCGACCTGCAAATCGAATCTGGCCGTTCTTCACAACAATATGGGAATCTGCCTGTTCAAAAAGCCGTTCGCGATGAGTCGCGACAAAAACAAGCGTGCCCTTTCGCCTCCACAGGTCGAGCCGTGCCAAAACTGCATCGAGAGTCCACAGATCAAGGTGGTCAAGAAGTCCATCGATGAGCACAGTCTCCACTGGAATTCCCCAGAGCGGCAGCAAGTGAGCTGCAACCTGGAGGCCAACGGGAAGTTCTTCAACGGCATGATCGCGCCATTCCATCAGGCCAAGTGCAGAGAGCGCATCAGACCATATCCCGACCTCTCCGGCGGAACGACCTCGAGCGAGAAGGCTCCCAACTTTTTGTCTGCGACGGAACGAGCGCTCTTCAAGCAGAAGCACATCTCCAGTGCGCTCAATCTGCCCTCGGCCACCTTTCGCATCTGCAAAGATCTTCAGCAATCCTGACTTGCCAGCACCAGCGCGACCAACTACGGCGATCCACTCAGGCCCGAGAAACGTCGCGGTAACCCCCGGACCACCGTCCGGGAGAGCGAAGTCTTGCAGTCTAAGTCGGCCAATCACACTTGTGGAAGTTCGAGGAGGCCCTTAGGTGCGCGGTTAAAGATTCTGACGCCGTCTTCGGTAACGACAACATCATCTTCAATTCGACACCCGCCGAAGCCAGGAATGTAAACACCTGGCTCTACCGTCCAGATTTGCCCAGGGGCGAGGATGTCGGTGCTAGACCCACTCAGTCTGCCCGAGTCATGCACCAGTCGACCCAACCCGTGGCCGAGCCCATGAGTGAAATATTGTGCGAGGTCGTACTTGCGGAAAACTTCACGGGAGATTGCGTCCACTGCCTTCGCCGCTACGCCAGGTTTCATAGCGTCAATCGCCGTAAGCTGCGCTTCGAGGACAGCATTGTAAATTCGCTTGTGCTCGTCGCTCGCCTTGCCAACCACGACCGTCCGCGTGAGGTCGGCGTTGTAGCCTTTGACCCGTGCGCCGAAATCCATCGTCAGGAAGTCGCCGACTTCGAGGGGCTTCTCAGTAGCCTTTCCGTGAGGTCGTGCGCTATTTTCACCGCTCACAATGATGGGATCAAATGCCATCGTCGCGCCTTGGCGCCGAATGAAAAACTCAAGATCGAGCTGAATGTCATACTCGCGCACTCCGGGCTGAATCATCCGACAGATGTGCTCAAATGCAACATCCGTTAAAGCACAAGCCTCTTGGATCAGTTCAATCTCTGCGGCGGTCTTAACCATTCGAAGGCCAGCAAAGAGGTCTGGCCCTGGAACAAAATGAACTCCTTCAAGCTTCTTTGTCATCGATTCAGAAGTCGAGACGGTGATGTTCGTTGCCTCAAAGCTTAGAGTTTCGATTCCGAGTGAGCGCACCTGCTCCAGAAAGAAAGCCTCGCCCTCGATCGGTGCTGCCCAAGTTCGGACCTCGGCATCATGAACCTGCTCTGCGGCCTGGATAGCGTATCGACCGTCGGTGATGAATACCGAGTCGGACCCAGTGACGAGCACTCGAGCGTAACTTCCCGTGAAGCCTGTGAGCCAGGCTATATTGACAAGATCAGTGACGAGGAGCGCCGAC
>JBBRHU010000397.1:0-3262 GCA_038222255.1 Fimbriimonadales bacterium
CGATGCGGCCGCGTTTATGGCTGCCAGCGGTCTATCCCAGCCGACGATCCCATACGCGGGCGGGGACAAGGAGAAGCTGAATAACTTCGAGGCAAATTGGAAGCTGTTTGTTGCGGATGCCGCATTGAAGGGCGATCTGCGCGCCGTAGCAGGAGGCGCCCATTGGGTGCTGTTTGAGATTCATTAACCGGCGTTTTTTGAGACTCCAATCGCTTAGGTGTGTCAGGCTTAAGACGTGAGTTTCTTGCGCAACATTCAGGTGCTGCTTACGTTGCTCTGCGCAATCAGCCTGGTGGCCGGCCGCCTCGTGCCGTATCCGTGGATTGCCTACCTTAGCGTTGCCTTCGGTTCCTATTTCGCGCTTGGCAGCACATGGGGATCGTTGAAGCGTCGTGAGCTCGACGTGAATTTCCTGATGGTTTTCGCGGCCATTGGCGCGATTCTGGTGAAGCGACCGTTAGAAGCTGCGGGGCTCCTATTTCTATTTAGTCTTTCCAGCACGCTGGAGTCTTTTGCTATGTCCAGAACGAAGTCGGCGATCGCGAGTCTCGTCAAATTGCGACCGGACAAGGCGCTTAAAGTGACCGCCGATGGCGAGGAGCGTGTTCCGGTTGAAGAGTTGGCCGTAGGGGACACCATCCGCATTCCTCCATTCGAGCAAATTCCATCTGACGGAATGGTGCTGGTTGGCTCTGGTTCGGTGAACCAGAGCGCCATGACCGGCGAATCGATTCCGGTTCCACGGGGCCCTGGCGACGCATTGATTGGGGGCACTCAGAACCTTGAGACCCTGCTTACCATGAAGGTGAGTTCGACGATCTCAGACAGCACACTCAATAAGATTGTCGAGTTGGTCAGCGATGCGCAGCAGAACAAGGCGAGCGGCGAAGTCATCAGCACCTGGTTTGGAGAGCGTTACACATGGTTCGTGCTGCTGGCATTCACCCTCTCGATTGGATATCACCTGGCGATCCCACCGGTGGTTTTGGCGGCTGCCTATCAGACTCCCCTTGACTACGCGCTCTATAAGTCGCTTACGCTACTCGTCGCGCTGAGTCCATGCGCCTTGGTGATCTCCACACCTGCTACGACCCTTAGCGCGTTGGCAACCGCCGCACGTCGAGGGATATTGGTGCGCGGCGGACGGTTTATTGAACTTGTCGGGCAGACGAAGGTCATCGCGATGGATAAGACCGGGACTCTTACCTCGGGCAAACCGGAACTTGTCGAAATATGTGTGTGCCAGGAGGCTTCAGTGACGGCTGGCGGAGCACCTGCTTGTGAGGACGAGGAATCTTGCTGGAGTCGAGGACGTCAGATGTCTCCCGAAGCCCTAGAGGTTCTGTCGGCTGCGGCAGCTGTTGAGCAGTACAGCGACCATCCGATCGCTGAAGCGATATTGCGAACGGCCAGGGAGCAGGGAGTGAATGTTCCAGAAGCTGACGAACGCAAGTCTTTGCCGGGGCTGGGCGTCGTTGCCACAATCGGAGGTACTCAGATTGCGGTTGGGCAACACCGAATATTCGAGTCCTTAGAGATGGCGCCGCCTGAGCATTTCCTTGAGCACGCCGACGCGATGGCTCGCAATGGAATGAGTGTGGCGCTGCTGTCCTATGGAAGCAGGTTCGCTGCCCTTGGCCTTCGGGATGCCCCGCGGAAAAACGCTGGCGCAGTTTTGAACAGGCTGAAATCCCTCGGTATCAAGCGGATTTTGATGATCTCGGGGGACAACATCCAAACAGCGACAGCGGTTGCGGAGGAATTGGAGATCGTCGAGGTGAAAGCGGGGTTAATGCCGGCTGACAAAGAAAAGCTCATTTCTGACCTTGTCGCGACTGATGGGGCTGTGATGATGGTGGGCGATGGGATAAACGATGCCCCTAGCCTGGCTCGAGCGACAGTCGGTGTTGCGATGGGTGGTCTCGGCAGCGACATAGCTTTGACCGCTGCGGACATTGTTCTGATGCACGACGACCTCGACAGGATTCCCGAGCTGGTTCAGCTTGGGCGAAGGACCAACCGAATTGTTAAGGCTAACTTAATCTTTGCGGGCGGGGTAATTGCCATGCTTTCCGCGCTCTCTGTACTAATCGTGCTACCCCTTCCACTGGCAGTAGTCGGCCATGAAGGATCGACAGTGCTCGTGATCTTGAATGGGTTGCGGCTGCTGAGACCGCCATCAGGCAGCTAGCTTAGGAAGCGAGCAAAAAACAAAAAATGCGGGAACGCTGAAAGGAGAGCAAAGCACGTTCCCGCAAGGCTTCCACCAAGGCCTTGTCCTTCAATTCGCTAAAAGCATTGCGAGAACATTCGACTTCTTGGTTGTTACTAAGAATATACAGCATTTCCAAAAATTGCACGACCTTTTATATTGCGAAGACCATCACAAAAACGGGAATTGTCAGGCACCTGATTGGTGTTATATGAACCGTGTTCACGTGTTTGTACTTGTTGTGGCCAAGGTTTCCGAACCTAGGGGCTTCCTGGTCTGAACCTTGCTCACGGTATACTCCGACTCAACCAACTTCAGGGAGGTGTGCAGCCCTTGGCCGCCGCCATAGAAACAAAGCAGCTCACGAAAAGCTATAAGTCCCGCTCACTCGGAACCGTCAACGTAGTAGACAATCTCGACCTTCATGTAGAAGAAGGCGAGATTTTCGGCTTCCTTGGCCCGAACGGAGCAGGCAAAACAACGACCATCAAGATGCTTTTGGGCATCATTTATCCGACTTCCGGCGAGGGTTACGTGCTTGGCCGTGAGATTGGCGACATGGACGTCCACAAGGTCATCAGCTATTTGCCTGAACGGCCCTACTATTACGAGCATATGACGGGTATGGAACTGCTTAGGTTCTACGACTCGCTGTTCGGAAATAATGACAAGGCCAAATGCCAGCGACTGCTTGAGCGTGTAAACCTTGCTGCCGACGCTAGCAAAACCATCTCGCAGTATTCGAAGGGTATGCAGCAGCGTATTGGACTTGCGCAGAGCCTCCTGAACGATCCCAAGCTACTTTTCCTGGATGAACCCACCGGTGGCCTTGACCCGATCGCTCATACCGAAATTCGAGATTTGATTTTGAACTTCCGTGAAGAAGGCCGAACGGTCTTCATCTCGAGCCACGAGCTCAGCGAAGTCGAAAGAATCTGCGACCGGGTTGCAATCATCCACCGAGGCAAGATCATGCGACAGGGCAGTCTTACCGAGTTGCTAAAGGGTGGCCGCATCGAGATCATTGCTGAGGGCGCTACTCGCGAATTC
>JBBRHU010000398.1:0-3257 GCA_038222255.1 Fimbriimonadales bacterium
TGTCCAGCAGGCGGATAGACCGTTGTCTGCGCGGCCTTCCGCAGATACGCGTCGATCTCCTCATCAATTTTGTCTCTGGCAACCGATGTGGCGTGACCCGCCAGAAGACCTTGATCAAACGGTGGAAGCAGTGAGTTGACGCCATTTGGGTCGTAAGTGACCTTGGCCCGCATCTGGTCCTTTCCGTGTGCCTTCGGGCATGAACTGTCGCACGACTTGTCGCACACTTCGTGGCTCGCGTGGACCTTGCCCTTGCAGGGCGCGTCGCACCAGTCGTAAAGCCCGCTTGTCGTCCGGCTCGTCTTGACGAGCTCAAGCGTGACCTGGACTTTGGATTTCACATACACCTTGTGGTCTTCCGTTTCGTAGTCGTAGAAGCCTTCCAACGGGACCGTTGAGTTCGTCGGTGAGGGAGGTGGCTGGAAGCCATCCCTTGCGGGAGGCGGAGTTCCATCAGTGGGGAAGTTATAGTCAATGATCGCCCGCATCGCCTGGTCATATTCGGCACTGGCTTCTCGGCTACCGCTCTCGGTGAACTCCATCGGAATCCTGTCGGTCCAAGAGTATCGCTTGATGACCTTTTTGATCTGGTTCTTGCGGAACCACTCCACGCAAACTGCTTCCAGGGCAGCCCCCACGCGGTTCGGGTCTGCTTCTTCCCACATGCCGAGGACCGAGCCTTTTTCGTAGGCTGAGCACTGTGCGTCGATGAGCGGAACCATGAAGTCCGCTGGTACCTCGCTTGGAGTTCTGCCAAGCACGATCAAAAATTCTTTCGCCTTTGCGAGGCACTCCTTGGCCATCTCGCAGGCACGGCCCTGGTGAGCGGGTGGACGATCAGCCTGTCGCAACTCTACGGCGTGGCCAATGTTTGGGCCGTAAGGGGTGAAGTTCTCCGAGCTTGTGAAGTGTTCCGAGTGGCTGTAAACATCCTGCTGAAAGTGAAAATACTGGCCGAGGAATTCTAGGCTCTTGCCCGAAACGGCCCGCGACCAGAGCACCTGGCGGCGGCCTTTTGCTTCAGCTTCGGAATCGCAGAGGGCGTGCCAGCGTGGGTTGTGACTGCTCAGGAAGAATGGATCTGTATTGCCACACTCGTCGATCGCTGCATTCGCGCTCGCAATCGTGGCTGCTTCTTTATGGGAGAAGCACGCAAGGCGACAGATGAAGTAGGTGAGTTCGTAATGCGTGTCTTTTTCGTAGCCAAACGCACCGGTCGCTAACATCGCCGCGAGAACACAGTAAATCCGTTTCAACATCGAGAAGCCCCGTTCCGTGAAGGATAGGACAAGGCGACGCATCTGTCAAGGTTCTATTTCCATCAGCCGACTGATGTCAGCGCAGTGCTATCCTTTTTTGTGCTGATTTGCGTCTCGATGTTCGTCGCCATGGGTTTTCAATCCCCGAAGATTCAGGCATGGGAGCGGATTCCAAGTCCCGGTCTGCTTTTTCGCATGGAAGTGGAAACCGACCCCAAACGGACGATTTACGCCCTGCGAATCGACCCCCGAAAACTCAGGATGGAGAGCAGGCTCGCTGGCGACGGCATCTATGAGCCAGGGAAATACAACGGCCGCGCGACGGTCACCGAGATGACCGACGGCTTTGGCGCGCTTGCGGGGATCAACGGTGATTTCTTCCAGTTCACGCCTGATCCAGGCGGAGACCCCCTCGGACTCGCGGTCCACGCTGGAAAACTCTTGTCTGCACCGGGAGCAGGGACTCGAAATGTTTCGGTCGGGTGGGGCTCCTCAGTACCCTTTGAGATCGTTAAGCCTAGATATAGCTTGAAAATTCAAGTCGGCAGCGAGACGATAACTCCCGAAATGTTCAACGGGAAGGTTCCCAAGGCGGGCCTTGGATTGAGCTTTGATGTCGCTGGAGACATTTACGGGGAAGAACCCTTGACGGCGGTGAAACTTGGCCTTCCCAACGGACAGCCCGATCTCGGCGGCACAATTCAAGCCGTCGTTCAATCCGTGCAATTGGAAGTCAAACGAACTCCTGTGCCGAAAGGATGCGCCGTCCTGGCCGCGAGCGGGGATCGTGCGAAGACGCTCGCCGGGCTAAAGGTGGGAGACAAGATAACAATAAACCTAGAGTTAACGGGGATACCGAAGGGCATCACCGAGGTGATGGGCGGGTGGCCGATCTTGCTCAGGGATGGCAAGTATGTAGGGCCGAAGCAAGACGAAAAGTCGGCGAAACACCCTCGGAGCGTCATCGGCGTGACTGCGGATAAAAAGATCTGGCAGGTCGTTATCGATGGACGTCAGTCCATGAGTGGTGGGACGAACTTTGTTGAAACGGCGGATATCATGCGTCGCCTAGGCTGTGTTGAGGCAATCAATCTCGACGGAGGTGGATCCTCAGCGATTCGCTTCCTTGGCCTCACGGTGAACCGTCCGAGTGGTGGGGTTGAACGTGCGGTGGCGAACGGCATCTTTACGTTCGGAGATCGCCCAAAGGTTGGCGCTCCTTTCGTCATTGGCGGAGGAGAAGAAGTCCAGGTCGGCGGAACGATCATGCTGACCGCGACTTCTGGAGGAAAGTTGGTGCCCGCCGAAAAGGTGATCTGGTCGGCACAAGGTGGCGCGTGGATTGATCAAGACGGCCTCCTCCGGGCCGTCAAGACGGGTTCATCCAAAGTTGCCGCACTCGTTGATGGTCGAGTTGTTACAAAGACGATCACCGTAAAGGATAAGCAGTGAGCGCCCGTAATCATCCCTTAATCGAACACGCTGGTGCGACCAGATATGCTTAGGGATATGGTTTGGGAGTCCACCGACAATTTCGGTAATTTGATGTCCGCGACTTCGAATGCGACGACGCTCGAGGACCTACGGGTCGACGTGAAGAGCCTGCTTGAGGAGCTATTTCACCGCCAGGCAGGGAAGTGCACCATTAGCGTCGATGTGCCGTTCAGTCAGATCGCCGGGCCAGATGAAAATAGGGTTTCTCACGTCTTAACCGTTCCTGGGCTCTCAAAGATTTCGGATCCACAACCAGAAGCCGTGCCGAAAATGGTCCGCGAAGTGGCCGCTGATCTTGGAAACAACACCGTAGAGGTCGTTGGACCATGGGACTGACGGAGCGTATTCAATTTGGCAACACCGATATGATGGTTTCGCGGCTAGGCGTCGGGACTTCAGAGATCGGCTTTCGCGGAACTTCACAGGACGTCGTCGACGCCCTCCTTTCGACGGCGCTCGATGCTGGGATCAACGTTATCGACACGGCTGAGTGCTACGTCGATA
>JBBRHU010000399.1:0-3234 GCA_038222255.1 Fimbriimonadales bacterium
CTAACTTGCTCCGACCGGTCGAGCGCGCTTCTTTATGAACGGGTACTCAATCCAGCGGTAGGAGGCCATCGAAACAAGAACAACAAGCGGGCAGGCGATGAAAGCGACCAAGAAATCCCAGACAGCTGGTAAGCCCCGGGTGGTTCCTAAGGCTAGTCGCAAACCCTGCCACAACCCAGCCACTACGAAACCGTGCATCAAATATGTGCTGTAGCTGACCAATCCTAACAGCCTAAGGGTTCGAATTCGAAGGACCCCAAAAAACGTATTTCCATAAATCACCGCAGCAAGGACCACCGAGCTCACAAGCAGTGCGGGGAGCTTCACCTGGTCCTTGAAGCCATGGATCGAGGTGTTGACAGCGAGGAGGATCGGGGCCGCGATCCAACCTGTGGCCATCTCGGGCAATTTTGGGTAGCGATGAACGACCTCGGCAACAACGATCCCAAACCAAAATGCACCCGCCCGATCGTAGTGGAGTGAATAGAGATCCAACGATGGACCAACGAGAATGTAGACCAAGATTCCGATCGCAAGCGCGCGGTGAGAGCGTGCGAGTAGGGCAAGAAAGGGCAAAGCAATGTAGAACCACCACTCATAACTGAGCGACCATGTCACTCCAGCTCCAATCATAACTGTGATCTTTCCGTTCAGCTCCGAGGTGATCACGAAACCAAGCCCCAGAAGTTGTGCCAACTGCTCGGTAAGAATTCCCAGGTCCTCTTGAATGGTCCACGTCGTCATCACACCGACGGAAACCAGGATGATCAAAGCGTGAACAAGATAGAGCGGAGCGATCCTGCGAATTCGATTTACGTAGAGCGGCACCATTCGCACGTTTCCTCCAGATTCGATCGCCTTCGTCCAAAAAAGAAACCCGGTGATCAAAAAGAAGATCATCACGCACCCATTCCCGAGGTAGCGAAAGAGCGGATCCGTCGGCGCAACCCAACTCCCCGTTAACCGGAAGTAGGCAAACACCTGGAGGTGCGAAAAGAAAACTCCAGTGGCAAGCAGCCCACGCAGACCATCTAGCCCAGGAAAGCGCGCACTTGCTTGCTCTGCTAGCCTAGTCTGAAACCACCGTGAACGGGCGAGCAAGAAGTGAGCGCAGACGCCAGTCCAGCAGATGAGCAGCAGATAGGTGATGAAGCTCACAACAACCTCTACTGTAGATCATCTTCTCTAATCTCCTCTTTGGGAGTGCCAGTTCGTCGCCGAACCGCCTCTCTCAGGAGATACTCGATCTCTGCGTTCACGCTCCGCATATCCGCATCGGCAAGCCGCTGCAGCTGAAGCCAGAGGTCTGGGTTCAGCCGCAGCAGAAGTGACTTCTTCTCGGCCATTAGTTGTAGAGCGAACCCGCGTTGATCACCGGCTGGGCAGCCTGCTCGCTACATAGCACAACCATGAGGTTGCTCACCATCTGCGCCTTCCGCTCTTCATCAAGGTGCATGATCCCGTCCGCCTCAAGCCGACGTAGTGCCAGCTCAACCATCCCGACGGCACCATCGACAATTCTTGTCCGGGCCGCAACTACAGCCTCAGCTTGCTGACGTCGGAGCATCACTCCGGCGATCTCAGAAGCATAGGCGAGGTGGCTCAGCTTGGCATCGATGACCTTGATCCCTGCGAGTCGCAAGTTCTCTTGGAGCTCTTCTTGAAGGTGCTTGGCAACCTCAGCGGTATTGCGACGTAGCGAGAGTTTTTCGTCATCAGCATCATACGGGAACTGGGTTGCTGAGTGTCGGAGCGCCGTCTCGGTTTGTAGTGCCACGTACGATTCGTAGCTGTCAACATCGAACGATGCCTTGTAAGTGTCCTCGACTTGCCAGACGACAACGGTCGCGATCTCGACAGGGTTTCCAACTGCATCGTTGACTTTGATCCGCTCACCATTGAGGTTGCGGAATCGAAGGCTCACGGTGCGCTTAGAGAAGAACGGGTTGGCCCAGTGAAAACCAGGCTGAGCGACAGTTCCTTTATATCGACCGAAGATGGTGACGACTTTGCTATTGCCGGGTTCGATTGCAAATAGCCCGAAAAGGAGGAAGATCGCGACGAGGCCGACGACCCCGAGGCCGATGGCGATCGCGAGGAGTTCGTTGTTGGCGGCATAAATGATCCCGCCGATTGAAGCGAGGATCGTCAGCAAGCCAAGGAGTAGGATTGGAACGCCTGGGATAGTTGAGAGTTTCTGTTCTTTCATTTCTATGCTCTGTCTATCAATATGATATCACTTTGATATAGGTTGCGTGAAAGTTGAAACTTCCTTCGAGAAGTCAAATTGCGGTGCGCTGATACTGACTTTAGGTGTAAAACAAAGGCATGTTTCCACTTTTGACTTTGCTCATTGCTGAGCAGGTTTCGACAGAGTCGATCCTCCAGGAGATGGTCTCTCAGCAGGCCTTGACTCGACTCAGTTCTCCACATTTCAGGAGCGAGGAGATGACGAGTTATGATCGCAAGTCGAAGCCCGGCGGAGACATGTTCGCCAATGGTGATGCGGGCCAGTTCATCCGAACGGAGACGAATGAGGGCCGAACCGAGTACGTGATGGCCGATACCAAGGGGCCAGGGGCGGTAGTCCGAGTTTGGTCTGCAAACCCAAGCGGCATCATCCGGTTCTATTTCGACGGCGACTCTAAACCCAGGCTTGAGCAGAAGATGACGGACATCCTGTCAGGCAAAGTGTCTACTTTTCCAGAACCCTTCGCCTACGTCGCGGCGCGAGGGTGGAATCTTTACTATCCGTTTCCCTATGCCAAGTCGATGAAGGTGACTGTGGAAGACCTTCCCGGAAAGGAAGAACACCGAGGACTCTACTATCACGTCGGATTCCGTTCATACCCGCAAGGAACCGATATTAAGCCTTGGCAGCCCGAGCCGATGAGCAATACCGCGAAGTTCGTGCAGTCAGAGCTGACGGCGTCGAGGAGAGAGCGAGTGGACAGCGCTCCATTGATCATGCTCGCCAAAGGAAAGTCAGAGACGAGAACGCTGAGTGCCGCAAAGGGCGGTGTACTGACCGACTTAAAGATTGGTGTAGACCCAGAAAACGAGGCCGCGACTCGCCACGTGATTTTGAAGATTACATGCGACGGGGAAAAGTGTGTCGAGGTCCCGCTCTCCGACTTCTTCCTGTCTGCAGTTCCGACGGATAGTTTTGAGACCTTCCTCATGGACAAGTGGCATTCAAAAATCGAGATGCCATTTAAGAAGATGATGGAAGTC
>JBBRHU010000400.1:0-3204 GCA_038222255.1 Fimbriimonadales bacterium
CCCGCCACATTCGCTATGGACGTGAGCTTTATCATCTTAACAATGGTAGTGCTCGGCGGAACCGGCTCGATCACTGGATCAGCGGTTGCCGCTGCGTTCCTGAGCTACCTACCCGAGTGGCTTCGAACACTCAAGAATCCAGGCACGACCACCGCATTAACTCTATCTGCAAGTGTCGTCGTCGCGACCTTGATTGCAGTAGTCATCGCGGTTGCGCTGATGAAGCGGATTCAAGACCATTTCTACGGAAAGAAACTCGTTCGGGCGACACTCTACCTCGGTGCAATATTCGTGTGTGCTCTCTCGACCATCGGACTCTCTCACCCGAAAATAGCGGTCTATATCGCCCTCTTTCTAGCCGTTGGCCTTGCCGTGGCGCTCTTCAAGTTTGTGTTACCAAAAACTCCCGCCGGACACCCTCGTCGTCTCCGAGTCATCTTGGCTTCGGTTTTCTCGGTCGCTCTGCTACCGTTAGGATTCACCTTCTTGGCGATTTTGCTGAGTAGGCTGTCGGAGAAGATGATCGAGGTGGGCCAGCTCAGAATGGTCATTTTTGCCGTCACCCTCGTTACTCTCATGCTCCTTCGACCACAGGGGGTTTTCGCCCATCACGAATTTAGTTGGGACTGGCTCAAGGGTTGGCTCTTTGACAAGAAGAAAACTACGAGCGAGGTGTCAGCTTGAGCTCGCCTCTTTTGCAACTTCAAGAAGCCACTATTCGATTTGGCGGCCTTATTGCGGTCAACAGCGTTACATTTGATCTCAACAAAGGTGACCTCTTTGGCCTGATCGGTCCGAACGGTGCGGGCAAGACGACGTGCTTCAATTTGATCACTGGCGTCTACAAGCCAACGAGCGGCAACATCATCTTTAACGAGCGAGAAATCACTGGCACGCCGTCGAACAAGATCGCTCGGCTCGGCATCTCCCGAACGTTCCAGAATATCCGACTCTTCAAGTCGCTTAGCGTCCTAGAAAACGTTGTCGTTGGTGGCCTCCTCCGCTGCAAGTTCCCTTACCTCAGCGCAATCGGCTACACACCCAAGGCGATTCGGGAGACAGAGCGACTTCGGGCGGAAGCGCTTGAGTTGCTCAAGGTTGTTGAGCTTGACCATGTTGCTCACCTTCGGAGCTGTGATCTTTCATACGGAATGCAGCGACGGCTCGAGATTGCGAGGGCAATGGCCACCCAGCCGAAGTTGTTGCTCCTCGATGAACCTGCCGCAGGTATGAACCCGCAGGAGAAGCAAGAGCTCAACGCGATGGTTCGGAAGATTCGAGATAACCATGGAATGACGGTGCTGTTGATTGAGCACGACATGCGATTCGTCATGAGCCTTTGCGAGAAAATCGTCGTGCTGGACCACGGAGAAGAGATTGCTCGTGGCAACCCCACTGAGATCCGCAACGACCCGAAAGTCATCGCGGCCTATCTCGGCGAAGCCGTCTGATTCGTCGGCTACCGGGGTTGTCCTAGGACAACCTGAACGAAGATTCAATCGTAATCAGAGTGGAACCTCAAGGGTTACGGACTAGTAATGGAGTCTCCGGAAATCTATTTGGCGATCACGGCTCTCGCTGCGCTGATGTGCGTTTGGGCGTTTTGTCGGCAGGGCCGAGACCAACGCCGCCTCAAAGCGACGCCCAACTCCAAGGTTAAGGGAATATTCATAGGTCCGGTCGAAGTCGTCGGAACAATCGAGTCCGGCCAACCAATTCTGAGCTACTTGGCTGAAGTCCCTTGCGTCTATTTCACGGCGACTGTCTCAGAGCGTTGGACCCGTATTGTCACTTCGACAGAGACAGACTCGGAGGGCAGGACTCGAATTGTCACTCGTCAGGAGACGGGATGGAGCGTAGTCCAGTCCGCGGGGTATTCAATACCGTTCGATCTCCGAGATACAACAGGCTCCATTCAAGTTCAACCGACAGGAGCCGTAATTGAAGGAAACTCAATCTTCTCGGCAACAGTCGGTCCTGGCGATCCGCTCTACTACGGAAAGGGGCCTTCAGGTGCGGTAGCTGGTTCGGACCACCTTCGTAGGTTTGACGAAGTGGCGCTACTGCCCGGGTGGCAAGTCTTTTCGGTCGGGACGGCGCGGGAGCGGCAGGATCGGGTCGAGCCAGAAATTGCAAAGGGGCCAGCTGGAGATCGCTTTCTTATTACCACTCGCACTGAAGCACAGGTCGTCAGCGGCCACACTTGGGCGAGAGTTTTGCTACTCCTGGCAGTCGGATTCTTCTTTCCCATCCTTCCGCTATTGGTCGATCACTATAGTGATCTCAAGATTCCGATGGAGCAAATCGTAATAGCAACCGTCGCGGTCTGGCTGGCACTGCTGTTGGGTGAGTCCGTCTCAATGCTGAATGTGCTGAAAGAAATCGTTCTTCGTACGAGGCATGCGAACACCCTTATTGATGTCCAGTTGAGACGGCGCGCTGACTTGATCCCGCAACTCTCGCAAGCTGCTAAGAGTTCGGCAGTGCACGAAAATCAAGTCCAAGCGCTTCTCGCGGAGTTAAGAAGCTCTTCCCGATCTGTGACGATGCTTGCGGAGCGATACCCTCAGCTCCAAAGTGATGCCAACTTTTGCCACTTGATGAAAGAGTTAGGTGAGACCGAGGAGCGGATCGCCCTCGCCCGAAGCTACTACAGTCAATCCTATCAACAATCATGTGCGGCGTGCTCACAATTTCCTGGGATGCTGTTTTCGAGTTTGACGGGTGTTAGCAATTTGGAAAAGCCCGGATCCCGCTGATCGAAAGATCGGGGAGAACGTTCGAGTGCGACGGCTGCCCGACGTTCAAGATTCCATGCACTTCTGCCGGTCTGGAGTTTATTGCGTTCAACCCTGCTTCAGAGAGTTTTGCGACGCCACTGCAGCTCGTTGGAAATTTGAGTTCGGTCCAACTTGGTCAACTGGCGAAGCCAGATCGGGCGAGCCCAGCAATTCTATCGATGCCAATATTCTCGACTGACCTGCTTCTTGTTAATAAACAGATGGCCTTTTCGTTGATCTACGATTCTTCTGCCCTAATCGCCGGCGGTGAAAGAATGAAAATCGACCAAGCGCTTCAGAAGGTTTCTCCTCACGTTGATGACAGGGGAACGAAGAGCGCTGCCATCACTGGAATTGGAATGTCTCGTGGTGCCTCACGCCAGCCGGTAAAGACCACGCTCGACAAGCCGTTCGCCCACGTGAT